>CANJOX010000160.1 GCA_947475795.1 Gemmatimonadota bacterium | reverse complement strand
GTGCGGGGGCTGCTGATCGGCGTCAATCACCACGACGCCCGCTTCCGCGCCGAGGATGTGGCCCTCATGGGCTATCTCGCCGCACACGGCGCCCTCGTGATGCGGAGCCGTGCCCTCGTGCAGCAGGCCGAGCACGCCGCGGACGACGCGCGCATGCGCGCCGAGGAAGCCGCACGGGCGGCCCACGTGAATGCGGTGCTCGTCAGAACCGCACGGGCTCTGGCCAACGCCACCACGAGGGAACGACTCTACGCCGGCCTGGCCGAGGTGCTCGTGCAAGAGCTCGGCGCCACCGGCTTCGGCGTCTACGACGCCGACCCAGTGCAGCGCACCGCGCGCGTCGAGTACCAATGGGGGAGCGCCAGCACCGCGCCCTCGCGAATCGAGGCGGCGTTCTGGCACACGCCCCTCGCCGAGGTCGTTCTGCACGCGGCCCCCGTGTTCATCGAGGATCTCCGGCGCGAGGACCCGGACAGCGACATCGGGCAGGCGCTCATCGAGGCCGGAGTCTTCGCCCTCGCGCTGCTCCCGCTGGTCCTCGAGGAACGCACCCAAGCCGTGCTCGCGGTGCGCTTCCCGGGCACGCGCCGGTTCGATGACGCCGACCGCGCCTTGCTGCGCGACCTGACCACCCAGTTGGCGCTCGCCTTTCGCACCACGATGCAGTTCGGCGAGATCGAACGCCGCGCCGATCGCCTGGCCCTGCTCGCCCGCGCCCAGCAGCAGCTCACACCGCTCATCAGCACCGAGAAGCTGCCCACCGCCATCGCCGAGGCAGTGCATCTCGTCATTCCCTGCCAGATCGTTGAAGTGCTGTCGCTGGGCGACGACGGCCTGCGGCGTCTCGTCCGGATACAGGACGGTCAGGTACGGTCGTCGGAGCCCAGCGCCGTGCCCGAAACCGACCTCGCACGGGAAACATCGCTCACGGGCATTCCCAGACTGGCGTCTCGTCTGGTGCCGGAACCGGGGATCGCGCGTGGAACCATGGAGCTGTGCGCCCCCGTCCGCGCCGGCCGGCGCGACGCGGGCGTGATCCGGCTCGTGGACACGAGACCCGATGTCTTCGCCCTGCAGGACCTCGACCTGCTCACGATCATCGCGCGCCACGCCGGCGCCGCGATCGAAAGCGCGCGCCTGTTTGCCTTGCAGGAGTTTCAGCGCCAGCGCGCCGAGGGCGCCGCCGAAGTCGCGCGCGTCACCCTGCAGGCCACCACGCTCGCCGAAGGGACCGCGGAGCTGTTGCAGGTCCTTGACCGCCTCATCCCGTCTAACGGCAAGGCGCTCGGGGTGGCACGTGCGCGCGATGGCCAGATCGAGTACATCGCCACCAGCGGCACCCTCGATCCGCTCAAAGGTCATCGCCCGGAGAGCGCCAAGGGCATCGCCCATGTCTCCCCCGACGGACAACCGACCGAGTTACACAGCCTGCGCGACATGGCACCCGACGGTCTCGCCGAGTCGCTCCCCGATGAATGGGCGCTCGTGGTGCCGCTCGCCGCCCGTGAGCGGACGTTGGGCGTCCTGCTGGTCACGACCCCGCGCACCACCCCGCTGCGGCGGCGCGACCGGATCACCCTCGAGCGCCTCTCCACGTCAATTGCGCTGGCGCTCGATGCGCTGCTGCTCGACGAAGACGAGGGACTCGCCCGCGAGCGCGAGCAACTGCTCGCGACGGCGATCACGATCATCGATCACCCCATCTTCATTCTTGATCGCGTCGGGGTGCGCTACGCCAACCCCGCCGCCGCGCGGGAGTATCGCTGGAGCCAGGTCGAGCTCATGGAAATGCAGTTCGACCAACTCGTCGCCGGCCGCGGCACCCGCGAAGGGCAGCAGGACACCGAGGGCCTGCTCGACGCCGGGATCCAGCTGTCGCACGACGTGCACCGACGGAGCGACGGGACCGATTTTCCGGCCGCCGTCACCATCAGTGCACTGACCGGCACCGACGGCGAGTCGCTGGGGCAAGTCATCAGCGTCCGCAACGTCAGTCAGGATCAGCGCCTCGAAGAACAGTTGCGCCAGACGGAAAAGATGGTCGCCCTCGGCGAACTCGTAGCCGGCGTGGCGCACGAAATCAACAACCCGCTCACCGGCATCTCGGCCTTCGCGCAGATCCTGCTCGAAGAGGAATTGAGCGGCGACCAGCGCGAGTCCATCCAGCTCATCAAGCAGGAAAGCGATCGCGCCAAGATGGTCATCAAGGACCTGCTGCTGTTTGCGCGGAAAACCGATCGCGGCGCCGGTCCGGTCGACATCAACGACATCATCGAACAGACCGTCCGCCTGCGTTCCTATCCGCTCCGTCACGCCGGCGTGACCGTCACGCTGGAGCTCGACCCCGCCGCCCCGCAGATCAGCGGCGACTCGCAGAAATTGCAGCAGGTCCTGCTCAACATCATCGGGAACGCCGAGTACGCCATGCTCGATCGCCCCGAACGACGGCTCGTCCTGCGCACGAGGCGCGAGGGCGGCCGTGTCGTCATCACGGCGGCCGACACAGGGCGTGGCATGACCCCCGAGGTGCGTCGGCGTATTTTCGAGCCCTTCTTCAGCACCAAGCCGGACGGCAACGGCACGGGGCTGGGGCTCAGCGTCAGCTACGGTATCATTCACGCGCACGGTGGGACCATCACCGTCGAATCCGAAGCCGACATGGGAGCCACCGTGACCATCGCCCTTCCTGCCGTGTCCTCCGAACGCCCATGACCAGTCTCCCGGGTCAAGACCCCCTCATCGCCATTGAGGCGGCCGGCGCCGCCCTCGCCCAGGATTCCGTCCGCCGCATTCTCGTGGTCGACGATGAATCCACCATCCGGCTGGCGCTGAGCCGCTTCCTGCGGACGCGCGGCTTCGAAGTCGAAGTGGCCGATTCCGGGGCCGCCGCCCTCGAACTGCTCGGCACCAACCGCTTCTCGCTCATGCTCTGCGACCTGCGGATGCCGGGGATCACCGGCCTCGAGGTCGTGCCGCGGGCGCTCGCGATCGACCAGGATCTGGGCATCATCATGCTCACCGCCATCAACGACGCGGCGAGCGCCACCGAGGCGTTGTCGGGGGGTGCGTTCGACTATCTCACGAAGCCCGTCGAGCTCACCGACCTCCAGGCCGCCGTCGAACGCGCCATGATGCGGCGCGTCCGCAACGTCGAGCGCCGCGCCGTCGATCGCCTGATCCGCAAGGAAGTCGCGATCCGCACCGTGCAGCTCGAGCAGGAGAAGGGGGCGCTCCGCGCGATGACCGTCAGCGTGGCCGAAACGCTGATCAACGCCATGGAAGCCAAGGACCTCTATCTGCGCGGGCACTCGCTCCGGGTGGCGGACCTCGCCGGTGCGATCGCCGGCCACCTCGATCTGGGCGACGCCTTCGTCGAGACCATCCACACCGCCGGCCGACTGCACGACGTCGGCAAGATCGGCATCCGTGAGATGGTCCTCAACAAGCCGGGACCGCTCACCCACGAGGAGTTCGCGCACGTCAAGGATCACGTCCGCATCGGTCTCGACATCCTCTCACCGCTCCAGCACCTCGGCGACGCCCTGCTCTACATCCGGGACCACCACGAGCACTGGAACGGCGGCGGGTACCCCCACGGGCGGGCGGGCGAAGACATCACCATTGGCGGGCGCATTCTCACCGCCTCCGATGCCTTCGACGCGCTCACCTCGCAGCGCGCCTACCGGGAGCCGATGTCTGCCCGGAGCACCCTCGACTACCTCCACACACAGGTCGGTCGGCTCCTCGAGCCCCGCATCTTCGAAGCCCTCACCGTCGTGGTCGAGTCAGGGCAGGTCACCGGCATCCCCCGCATCGACGCCGGACCCGATCACGCGTGACCACGGCTGCGCGACCACGGCTGCGTGACCACGGGTGCGTGACCACGGGTGCGTGACCACGGCTGCGTGACCGAAACGGCACATCGACGCCGCATTCCGGTCGCGAAGTCGCACGCACATGTGCGCCGCGCTTGACTCCCGCGCTTTTTGTATGTACTTGGTCGTGCAGTGCGCAGCGCCCGAAGTTGTGGGCACCGCAAACCGCATCACCAGCGGCGGCATTGGCGCCGGGGTGAACGAGTGCAGGCGAACTTTTCCGAGGAGAGGAGGCGGTCATGCCGCGTGGCGACGAGATTGGGAAGCTCCATCTGATGGATGACGACATGGATGATGTGGGCTACGGCCGCTCGTCGTACGACGAAGAGGACGAGGACGGCTACGGCCTTCCCTCCGAAGACGGCGACTCCCTCTGGGACAGCGCGGACGACGACGATGATGACGACGAGGACGACGAGGACGAGGGCGACAGCTTCGAGGACGAGCTGATCGAAGAGGACGAAGACGAGGACGACATCTTCAGCCGCCCACGCCGTGGACCCGGTCGCCCGCCCAAGAATCCGGGCGCGCCCAAGCAGTCCAAGGCCAAGGCACCCAAAGCGGAGCCCAAGGCCGAACCGAAGGTCGAATCGCCAGCGATCGTGTCCACTCCGGCTCCGGCACCCGTCGCAACGACGCCAGCCCCAGTGAAAGAACCCAAGGCCCCGAAGGCACCGAAGGCGCCCAAGGCACCGAAGGAGCCCAAGGCCGTGGCACCTGCTCCGACCGTTGCGGCGGCGCCCGTGAAGGCGGCAGCGCCCGTGAAGGCGGCACCGGCCAAGAAGGCGGCACCGGCCAAGAAGGCGGCGCCGGCCAAGAAGGCGGCGCCGGCCAAGAAGGCGGCGCCGACCAAGAAGGCGGCTCCGGCGAAGAAGGCGGCACCGGCGAAGAAGGCGGCACCGGCGAAGAAGGCGGCACCGGCCAAGAAGGCGGCACCGGCCAAGAAGGCGGCACCGGCCAAGAAGGCGGCACCGGCCAAGAAGGCGGCACCGACCAAGAAGGCCGCACCGACCAAGAAGGCCGCACCGGCCAAGAAGGCGGCACCGGCCAAGAAGGCGGCACCGGCCAAGAAGGCGGTGAAGAAAGCGCCCGCGAAACCGGCAAAGAAAGCCGCGAAGCCCGCCAAGAAGGGCGCGAAGCGCCGGTGATACCGATCGACGAGCAGCCGCCGTTCGCGCGGCGGCTGCTCGACGCGCTGCCGCTGACCGTCTGGGCCGTCGATCTCGAGGGACGGATCACGGCGGCGAACAGTGCATGGTCCCGCTTTGCGACCGACAATGGAGCGCCCGGAATCGCCCGTGAAACGGCGGTGCTCGGGCGCTCCGTGTTCGAACACGTGGCGGACGATGCGTCGCGCGAGCAGATCGAGCGCGCCATGACGCTGCTGCGCGAGCGCCGGGTCCCCGTGGTGCGCTGGGAGTTCCCGTGCAACTCGCCCAGTGAGGAGCGGGTGTTCCTCATGCAGGTCACCGCCATCGATGACGGCGCAACGATCTCGGGCTTCGTCTTCTCCACCGTCGACATCACGCCCAGTCATCGCTCCCGCGAGGCGTTGATCAACACCGGGATCGCGCTGGCCGAGGCCATCTCGCTCGACCGCGTCTACGAGGAAGTCGCGCTGCAGCTGCGTCGCGCCGTCCCCTCCACCGGGTTCGTCATCACCCTCGCCGACGACGACACCGCCGAATTCCGCATCACCCATCGGCAAGGCTACGGGACGCACACCAACGGCGAACTCGAGGCCAGGCTGCTGCGCACGTGGCTCGACGCCTTGGCCTCCGGGCACGTCGTTCGGCAGTCCACCGACATCGGCCTCGAAATCACTGCCCCGCTCATCACCGCCGAAGGGGTGCTCGGCGCGATCACCCTCTACGCCGAACCGATCGAATCGGAGCAGGCGCTCGAAGAGGCCGAGCGGGTGCTGGCCGTGATCGCGGCGCAGACGGCCGTCGCCATTGAGCGCGCCTGGCTGGTCGAACGCGTGGAGCAGAAGCGACGGCTCGAAGCCATCGGCGAAGTCGCCGCCGGTGTCGCCCACGAACTGCGCAATCCGCTCTTCGGCATCTCCTCCGCGGCGCAGCTGCTCCAGTTTCGCGCCAAAGACGACCCGGTCGTCGAGCGGAACGTGGGACGCATCCTGCGCGAGGTCGAACGGCTCAGCCAGATGGTCACGTCCCTGCTCGAATTCGGTCGCCCCAACGCGGCGCATCTCGTGCCCGCCGACCCGGAAACGGTCTGGGACGACATCCTCGAGGGGGAGCGCGCACGCCTTGAGGCCAAGCTGCTCACGATCCGCCGGCACCGCCCCGAACTCGCCGTCCGCAGCCTCATCGATGCCCAGCAGCTCGGGCAGGTCTGCCGGAACATTCTGGCCAACGCATGCGATGCCGCCCCGGATGGCTCGGAGCTCATCCTGCACTCGCATCTCTCGCCGGCGGGTGGCTGGCGGTGCCGCCTCACCAACGGCGGTCCAGCCATTCCGCCCGACGTCCTCCCGCACGTGTTCGAGTTCTTTTACTCGAACAAGACCGGCGGCACCGGCATCGGTCTCGCCTTGTGCCAGCGCATCATGGACGAGCACGGCGGCACGATCAGCATCGACAGCGCCCACGAGTGGGGCACCACGCTGACGCTGACGCTGCCGCCGACCGTGGCCACATGACGCTCTCGGTGCTGGTCATCGACGATGACGAGTCGGTCCGCTCCACGCTCGTCGAATTCTTCGAAACCTTCGGGTATACGGCCCGCGGCGCCGCGACTGCGACCGAAGGACGACGCCTCGCGGCCGAACACGCGCCCGACGTGGTGCTGCTCGACCTGCGTCTCCCCGACGCCGACGGCATCCGCGCCCTCGAGGCACTCCGCGCCGACGACCCGGAGCTCGCCGTCATCGTGCTCACCGGATTCGCCGACGTGCGCACCGCCGTGCAGGCCATGCAGCACGGCGCGGCCGATCTGCTCGAGAAACCGGTTGACCTTGAGCGGCTGGCCGCGGCCGTCGCGCGTGCCGCCGAACGGGGCCGTCTCCGACAGGAAGTCGCCGTGTTGCGGGCGCAGGGACGCGCCGACGCCACACCGCCCGCCATGGCACCGACGGTCGCCGACCTCATTGATCTGGCCGCCCGGAATCCGGACGCGCCGATCCTGCTGCAAGGAGAGACCGGTACGGGAAAGGGCTACATCGCGCGGCAGATCCACGACCGGTCAGTCCGGCGAGCCTCCCCGTTCGTGGAGATCAATTGCGCCTCGCTCTCGACGACCTTCTTCGAGAGCGAGTTGTTCGGTCACGAACGAGGGGCGTTCACCGATGCACGACAGGCCAAGCACGGACTGTTGGAAGTGGCCGGCGAGGGCACGGTCTTTCTCGATGAAATCGCCGAGCTGAGC
>CANJOX010000159.1 GCA_947475795.1 Gemmatimonadota bacterium | reverse complement strand
GCCGGTTCGTGGCCGAGGCGGAACGGCGGTTCGCCACCGTGTCGCCCCCGGCCCGTGCCCGCGAGGCACTGACCCGCCTGCGTGCCCGTGTGGGTGCCCCCGCGAGCGTCCCCATGGGTGGGGCGCGCGCCGCAGCAGGGCCATCGCGGACGCTGGGGCGCACCACCGCCGCGGCGACGCTGACCGCGACCACCAGTGAGAACCGCGCGATGATCTCGGGGACGCGGGACGACCGGATCGATGCGGTCGTCAATCCGATGCTGCAGCGCGCGCAGGGACGGGTGCTCCTCGACGCCGCGACAGCCGCGGCGGAGGCCGGGGCGTTCGTCGAGCGCGGCCATCTGGCCGCCGAGGTGAGCGGACGGGCCTACGGCGGAACCCCGCACACCGGCGGTGCCACGGGGGCGGTGGATCTGCTCACCGGGTACGCGCGCGCGGTGGCCGGCCCGTGGGCCCTTGATGTGGGACGCGTCCCGCGTGTCACCGGATTCGGCGTCAACGGCGGCGCCATGCTCTCCGACAACGCACGCGCGCTGGATCTCGTGCAGCTGCGGCAGGAACGCCCCGTACGCCTCCCGGGCCCGTTCCGCCACCTCGGGTCGTGGCAGGCCAGCGCGTATCTCGCCGACCTCGGCCAACACCGCGACCAGCCCGGGGCGGCGCTGCTCCACATGCGCCTCTCGGCGCGCCCCACCCGCCACGTCGAGGTGGGCGTCAGCTACCTCAATCAGCACGGCGGACGCAACGCGCCACCGTCGGTCCAGTGGCAGCGGCTGTTGGACATCTTCCTGTTCGCCGCGTCGGGCGACGATTACGAAATCACCGACAAGGTCGCCGCCGTCGATCTCCGCGTGGCGCTCCCCGCGCTGCGTACGGCGCTCTACGCGAACTTCCTCACCACCGACGACCGCGGCCGCTTCTCGCAGCCCGCGGGCGGCTACTGGGAGGACGCCATCTGGCTGGTGGGCGCCGAACGCGTGGGCCTCGGGCCCGACGCCCGCGTGGACCTGCGCCTCGAAGCCCGTCACACCGGCCCCCGTCCGCACACCCATGCCCAGTACACCTCGGGGATGACCGTCGACGGCCTCGTGCTGGGCGATGCGCTGGGGCCCAACTCCTCGGGGATCACCCTGCAGGGGGACTTCACCGGCGCCGCGTCGCGGTGGCGGGTGGAGCTCGCGAGTGAGCGGTACGTGGGCGACCTCTTTCACGCGGCAGACCAACCCGGCGGCGACGAGTGGAACTGGGACTGGTTCCGTCTGGCCGACAACCCGGACGAAGCACGACAGCGCGTGCTCGTGGACTACCTGCGCTTTCGCGGATGGCACGGCTACGAGACGTCGCTGCGCGGTGGCGTGGAGCGCGTCACGGGCTTCGGCTACACCACCCGTGGCGCACGCTGGGGGCTGCTGGCACAGATGACGGTGCGCGCGCTGCGGTAGCGTGGCCGTAGCTTGCACGATGGCTCAGACTCCGATGCGACGAACCATCATGCTTGGTGCCGCGCTCGCCGTGATCTCGGCGACCGGTCTGGCCCAGCCGCCGGCGACAGCGGCCGATACGAGCGCGCTCCTGTACAAAGGGCGCACCGATGGCAGTCAGGCGACCTTCAGCCCGGCCACCATGCTGCTCAACGTGGGCTTCGAGGACTTCCTCGGTTCCGGCAATGACCGCCGGCTTGGCGCCTTTCCCTTTCGACGCGCGGCCGGCGGCGTGTGGGACGGGCTCATGCACCCCATCCGCTCGGTCGAACGCTACGGCGGCTGGCGCCCGTGGATTACGTCGGAGATCCTGCCCCTCGAGCTCTCGCTCAGCGCTGGCTGGGTACCGAACTACACGACGCATCTCCTGACGGGCGCGTTGCAATCCCGCATGCTCAGCGAGTGGTATCGCGCGCACCACGTGCCGGCGCCGCGCATCGCGGGCAGCCTCACGTTTCTCGCGGCGTCGTTCCTACACGAAACGGTGCAGTTCCCGCATGCCACGCGGGGCTCGGCGACGTCGGTGGCCGACCTGTACGTCTTTGACCTGAGCGCCGCCGTCCTGGGACACGTCGGCGGCATGGTGCCGTTCTTCGTGAACCGACTGCAGGCCGCGAACTGGGCACCGATGGCCTCGGTGGTCGCGCCAGGCGGCGAAGCGACCAATCTGGGTGACTACTGGATCTACAAGATTCCCCTGCCCTTCAGAACGCCGACGCGCCTGTTCGCCCGCATCGGGTACGGGAGCCAGCTCGGCGTCACGCATCCGCTGCGCGATGGGCTGGCCTTCAGTATGGCGTTCGGCGAAGACGCCGATACGCGAACGATCGATCCTGTGACCCTCGACGAGCGCGTGACGGTGGTGCATTCGGTGTGGGCGTCGATCGACCGCGACAACTCGCTGTTGGTCAGCCTCGGACTGAGCGGGCGGCGCGAGGATCGGGTCACCCTGAACGTCTATCCGGGCGTCTTGCGCGGCCGTGCCGCGGGGCTCGGGCTCTGGCTGGTAGCCGACGCGAATGGCCGCACCCGCGTGGGCGTTGCGCATCGCTCGGCACTTGGCCTCGGGATCGGGCAGACCGTGCGCGGACCCTGAGCGCACGCGGCGCGAGCCACACGGCGCCGCACGCAGTGGCGCCGCACGCAGTGGCGCTGTTTCGCACGGCACACGCGCGTCCTAAGTTGTCGCCATGCCGACACTCGCCTCGCCCGCACGCCCACGGCGCATGCTCCCCCTGCTGGCCGCGCTCCTGACCCTCGCGGCGGTGCCGGCCACGTCGCAGGATGGCAAGGACACGCGATACAACCAACAGACGGTGGCCATCATGCGCCGGATCATGGCGCCGGATGCCAATGGGGTAGACGTCGGCGCCTTCAAGGGCGAGCTGACCAAGCCCATGGTCAAGATTGCGCCGCGCGGTTCGCACATCGCCGTCGAACCGCAGCCGGCCTACGCGAACCGACTGCGCCAGCGCTTCCCGCAGGTGCGCGTGATCGAGAGTGCACTCGGTGAACAGTCGGGCACGGCCACTTTCACCCAGGCGCTCGACAGCCCGGCGCGAAGCGGCTTCAAGCGTCAGGAATATCCGACGGATCACGAACGGACCCGCCTCATCACGGTGACCGTCGAGCGGCTCGATGACCTCGTGACGGCCGGCTCGCCCGTTGCGTTCATTAAGATCGACGTCGAGGGCGCCGAGTATCAGGTGCTCCGCGGCGCCATGGGGACCATCCAGCGCGATCATCCGATGATCGTGTTTGAATATGGACGCGCGGGCCGCAAGGACTACGGCGTCGAGCCATCGATGATGTGGCAGCTGCTGCACGACGAGCTCGGACTCGAGCTCGGCCTGATGCGGACATGGCTGGACGGTGGCCCCGCGTTGAGCGAGGCCGAATTCCGCCACATCGTGGAGATGGGAACCGAGTGGATGTTCGTGGCCTATCCAGCGCCCGCGGCGGTGACACCTCCGGCCGCTGACAGCGCGACCGCGGCACCCGGGTCACGGCGTCGCGCCCATCCGATGCCGATCAAACCATCCCTGTACGTACGCCATCTTCTGCAGCCAATGGCTCGGCCGATCCCGGATCCCGTGCGGCTCCCCCGGCACCTTCACCAGCGTCGCCTCTACGCCCTGATAGCGCAGCGCGCCATACCACTGCTCCGACTCGGACATCGGTGTGCGATGGTCTGCCTCGCCCGTGATCACGAGCGTCGGCGTACGCACATACTGCACGCGTGAGATGGGCGACCGCGCGGCGTACTGCGCCGCGTGGTCCCACGGCGCGCCCGGAAACCACGTCGTGGACGTGCGCGGAATGTCCGCCGTGAACATCCACGACGCCCAGTTGATCACCGGATATTCCACCGCTGCCGCGCGGTACCGCTGCGTGTACGACGTGATCCACGCCGTCAGCACACCACCGCCGCTGCCGCCGGCCACATACAGCTGCGTGGTGTCCACGATGCCGCGCGCGATGACCGCGTCCACCACACTCTCGAGGTCCAGACGATCGTCGGCCGGATACGTGTGATGAATGAGATTCGCGAAGTCCTCCCCGTAGCTCGTGCTGCCGCGCGGATTGGCGTACACCACCAGATAGCCCGCGCCCGCGAGCGCCTGCTTTTCCAGATCGAACCGGTCGCCGTAGCTCAGGAACGGCCCGCCGTGAATCTCCAGCACCAGCGGATACTTCTTCGTGGCGTCGTATCCCGGCGGCGTGATGAGCCACGCCTGCACGCGGCGGCCGTCGCGCGAGGAGGGCGTCCAGAACATCTCGACGCGTCCCAGCGCCGCACGCGCCAGCAACGCCTGATTCATGCGCACCAGCAGACGCGGCATGCTGTCGCCCAGCGCGCTCGTGGCCACGGCCCCCGGCAGGTCGCCGCGCGCACTGCTGAACGCCACGCGTCCCTCGCGCGAGACACTGAAGCCGCCGCCCTCATACGACGTCTGGCCGTTCCCCAGCTGCCGCGCCGCCATGCGCAGCGCCCCGCCGGCCAGCGGCACATAGCCTACCAGCGTCTCCCCTTCGCTGTCGTACTCCACGTACACGCCGCGTCCGTCGGCCGCCCACTGCGGGTTGGCCATGCCGCGATCCACGGTCGGCGTGAGTGAACGGCGCTGCGTCCCATCGGTGCGCATCACGTACAGCTGCTGCCGCTGATAGCCCAGATGCCGTTCGTCGAAGCCCGTAAAGGCGATCCACTCGCCGTTGGGGGACACGGTGGGGCGATTGTCCGGTCCACGGCGGTCGGTCAGCGCGCGTGCGGTGCCCGAGGCCACGTCCACCGCGTACACCTCCGTGTCCCCCGACTCGATTTCGAAATCCGCCCGCGGGTTGGCGCTGATGTAGATCGTGCGGCCGTCAGGACTCCACGCCGGCACGCCGCTCCCGCGCCCGGCGCCGCCGCCCACGTGATGCACGCCACGGGTGAGCTGCCGCGCTGCGCCGGTGGCGACATCGAGCACGAACAGCTGCGCCCAGCCACGCTCCAGTTCCCCCACGCCGTCCTGCTGATAGGTCAGACGGTCGAACGCGCGCGCCGGTGCGGCCCACGCGGCACCCGCCGGCGCGGCGACCTGCGCCGCGATCGAGACCATGGGCTCGGGCACCAGCGCGGTGTACGCGATCTGCCGCCCATCGGGCGACCAGGTCGCGCCGCCCGGCGTGCGCGGCACCGTGCTCACGCGTGTGACGGCCCCCGTGGCCACCTCCACCACCCACAGCTGCGACGTACTGTCGCGATCGGAGCGGAACAGAATGCGCGTGCCATCCGGCGACCAGCGCGGTGCCACATCGTTGGCCCCCGTGGTGAGCGCCCGGTGGCCGCTGCCGTCGGCGTTCAGCAACCACAGCGCCCCCGTGCGCCGGTCGCGCAGCGAGTCCACCGTCTGCCGCACGTACACCACCTGTCGGCCATCGGGCGCGATCTGCACGTCCGAGGCCAGCTCGTGCAGCAGCGCGTCACGCGGCACCACGCCACGACGCGGCGGCGCGGCACTCTGCGCGGCGGCCGCGACCGCCCCCCCGAGCGACGCCAGCGACAGACACATGGCCACACCCAGCAACGTCGCCGGTCGTGCGGCCCAACGAGCGGAACACGAAGTCATTCGGGCTTCCGGAAAAAGTTCATCCCACAGGTGTTGGAACACGCTACGTCACTGTCGCCGCTGGCGCCAAGCGCCGCGCGCGGTCGCCGACGCACAGATCATCCCGCGTCAGTCCGCGTCGGCCAGAATCGCCTGCGCCCGCAGCAGCACCGGCATATCCACCATCATGCCGTCCACCGCCACCGCACCACCACGGGTCGCATCGGTGGCGGCCACCACCCGCGTCGCCCACGCGATTTCATCGGGCGTCGGCGCGAACAGCGTGTTCACCAGCGCCACCTGTCGCGGATGGATACACAGCTTCCCCGCAAAGCCCAGGCGGCGCGCGCGCAGCACATCGGCCGACAGGATCTCCGCGTTATCGATGGCCGTCGTCACGCCATCGATCGGCGCGCCGATCCCCGCCCGCCGCGACGCCATCACCAGCTGCGCGCGAAAGGGGAGCAGCTCCTCATCGAGCGCGTCACGCATGCCGAGATCGGCCTGAAAGTCCAGCGAGCCGAACGCCAATCGTGACACGCCCGGCGCGGACGCGATCTCGGTGGCGGCATCCAACCCGGCGAGCGTTTCGATCATGGGGATCACGGTGTGCACCCCCGCGCCACGCAGCGCCCCCATGCTGGCGGCCGTCTCCACCTTGGGCAGCACGATACCGCCCCACGCGGGGTGATCCACGAGGGTGAGATCATCGGCAAACGCCGGCGTGTCCACGCCGTTCACGCGCAACAGCAGCGACGCCGTGGTGTGCAACGGCGCCACCGCGGCGCGCGCCTGCAGCCAGGCCACCACGGCGGCCCGCGCAACGTCCTTCTCACCGGGGGCCACGGCATCTTCGAGATCGATGATCACCGCATCGGCACCCGACGCCAGCGCTTTGTCAAAACGCTCGGGGCGCACCCCGGGCACGAACAGCACACTGCGCAGCCGCATCGGCGATCCCATGTTGGTCGTGGTCATGACAGAAAGCGCGGCACCACCGCCGCCTCCGCGAGCGTCCACACGGTCGCAATGAGCGGCGGCATCTCGGCCGCACTCGCGCCGCCACCGTACTGCGCCAAGCGCATCGCCTTGGCCTCCAGCTCGGCGCGCGACAGCGTGTTACCCGGGTCACCCTTGGGTTCGTCCACCCGCGCCGCGAACTGTCGCCCGTCGGTGGTGGTCACCTCCACCTTGCCGATCCAGCGCGCCGGGTACGCCGTGTCCACCTCGTGGTCGAGCACCATCACCACCTTGTCGCGGAACGCGATCACCTCGGCCGCGCGATACGCGGTATCGAACGCATGCAGATCCGCCGTGCCGTGCACCGCGATGAGCCCGAGCACGGTGCCCATGGAGAACTTGGCTTGATGCACCGTGTGCGGATCGGTCATGGGGCCCAGCACATCAATGGCCGCCTGATGCACCCGCGCGACCACTGCGGCGATCTCGTGCGCCGCCAGACCGTGCGTGCGCATGAGCCACTGCAGCGCATCGGCCGCGGGATGCGTGTGCCGACACGAGGCATGCCACTTGAACGACGTTTCCGCCACGGTCCATCGCGTGCCGAGTCCGTCGGCGAGCTTGGCGGGGTTGGCATCGCTCGACATGCCCGCCGCCATCCCCTGCGCCCCGTCGAAAATGTGCTTGGCGCCGGTGAAGCCGTCGGCCGCGAGAGAGGCGGCGGTGAGGCCCGCCGTGGCTGCGTGCGCGGTATGCAACGGTTTGCTGTCGGCCGCATCGCGCAGGAACTCCCACAGGCCGGCGCTTTGGGTACCCGCCGAACCGAAGGCATGCTGCAT
>CANJOX010000158.1 GCA_947475795.1 Gemmatimonadota bacterium | reverse complement strand
CTGCACATCAAGGCGCCGGACGGCACGCCGATGGCGAACGCGATGCTCAGCATGATGCACACGCTCGGCCTGAACGATCAGACCAAGTTCGGCGACGCCACGGGTGCCCTCAACCTGAACTCCTATGCCTGAGACCGGATCGCGGGTGCTGTCGCGGACGCCGTCGTCGACGCAGGTGCAGACGCAGATGCGTCGTGTCGCACGCCGGGCCGGCTACCGCCTGGCGGTGATTGCGTCGCTCGTGGGCGCCTCGCTCACACTGGGCGGGGCGCGCACACCGGCGAACGAGTCGCCGGTGGCCGACGCGGTGATGCGCGGCGACAGTTCGCGGGTGCGCCTGCTGATCAAGCAGGGGCTCGACGTGAACGCCGCGCAGCCCGACGGGATGACGGCGCTGCATTGGGCAGCGCAGCGCGGTGACGTGAGCGGTGCGCAGATGCTCGTGTACGCCGGCGCGCGCGTCGATGCCGTGACGCGGAACGGCAATTACACGCCGTTGCATCTGGCGGCCCGCAACGGGCGGTCGGCGGTGGTGAAGGCGCTGCTCGCCGCCGGGGCCGACGTGAATGCGGTGACCACGACCGGCGCGGTCAGCGCGCTGCATTTTGCCTCCTCGAACGGTGATGCCCTCACGGTGGCGGCCCTGTTGGACAAGGGCGCGCCGGTGGACATGCGCGAAGGGGCGTGGGGCCAGACGCCGCTGATGTGGGCGGCGTCGGCCAATCGGCTCGCGGCGCTCGATCTGCTGATCGCGCGTGGGGCGAATCTGGAGTTGGCGTCGAAGATCGAAGACATCTCCGCCAAGGAGAAGGCGGAGCGGGCCATGCTGGTGCAGCGTGGACGCCGCGTGGCCGCGATGAAGGCGGCCGATGCGGCGCCGACTGTGGCGGCCGCCGGTGCGTCGGCTGGTGCGCCCGCTGGTGCCGCGGCGCCCACGGCGCCGCGGGTTGCGGTTGCCGCGGCCCCGGCGGCGGCGGCTCCTGCGGCGGCGCCCGCCGCCCCTGAACGTGCGCGTGCGGCCGTGACGCCGGCGGGTGCACCCGCTGGTACACCCGCTGGTACACCCGCTGGTACACCCGCTGGTACACCCGCTGGTACGCCCGCCGGCGCACCGGGGGCGAAGCGCGACTCCGCCCCCACGCCGCCGCCCCAGACGGGCTTCAACAGCCGCGGCCCCACCTACGGCGATCTGATCGGTAACAAGGGCGGTCTTACGGCGCTCCTGTTCGCGGTGCGTGACGGATCGGATGCGTGCGTGGCGCGGTTGCTCGCCGCCGGGGCCCGCATCAATCACGTGAGCGAGGGCGATCACACCAGCCCGCTGCTGATGGCGACGATCAACGGCCGCTTCGACATGGCGAAGATGCTGCTGGAGAAGGGCGCCGATGCCAAGCTGCAGAGCGATGCCGGCGCCACGCCGCTGTACGCGACGATCAACGTGCAGTGGGCCGCCAAGTCGCTCTACCCGCAGCCCACCGCGCAGCTGCAGCAGACCACGTCCCACCTGGAGTTGATGGAATCGCTCCTCAAGGCCGGCGCCGACGTGAACGTGCGACTCAAGAAGCACCTGTGGTTCATGTCGTACAACTTCGACTTGCTGGGCGTGAACACCGTGGGGGCCACCGCCTTCTGGCGCGCCGCCTACGGCACCGACGTGCCGGCCATGAAGCTGCTGGTGCAGTATGGTGCGGACATCACGATCCCGACGATCAAGCCTACCGGGCGACTGCCGGGCGATGATTCGGGTGGCGACGACGCAGCCGCCGGCGGGAAGGATCCGTCGGGGTTGCCGCCGGTGCCCGATGGCGGACCGGGCGTGTACCCGATTCACGCCGCCACCGGCGTGGGCTACGGTGAGGGCTTCGCCGCCAACGCGCACCGGCACGCGCCGGATGCGTGGATGTCGTCGGCCAAGTACCTGATTGAAGAGCTCAAGGTCGACGTGAACATGCGCGACTTCAACGGCTACAACGCACTGCACCATGCCGCCGCGCGTGGCGACAACGAGTTGATCAAGTACCTCGCCAGCAAGGGCGGCGACATCATGGCGGTGAGCCGCCGTGGGCAGACCACCGCCGACATGGCGAACGGACCGGTGCAGCGTATTGTCCCGTTCCTCGAGACCGTCGACCTACTGGTCAAGATGGGCGCGAAGAACAGCAACAAGTGCAAGTCCTGCTAACCCTGCTCACCACGGGCCCGTCCGGCGCCTCGCGCTGAACTGGCCCGTGTGATGCCGGTGCAACCCCTGAGCCACGCCGACCGGGCCTTCGCCCTCAGTCGTCGTGGCTCAGTTCGTACTTCCGCTGCTCGTGCATGCGGTCCTTGCCCTGTGCTGCGTCGCGCCGTTTGGCGGCCTGCATGGCCTGTCCGTGCGTGGATGAGGTCTTGATGGAGGGCAGGGCGACCTGACGTTCCAGCGCCGTACTGCCACAGGCGGGGCAGGCCGGGGCCGTGCTGCCACGGACCAGCGCCTCGAAACCGTGTTGACAGGCCGTGCACACAAAGTCGAACATGGGCATATGATTCCCGCTCCCGCTTCCTTGGAGGATTGCTGATGCGTCGTTCGTTCGTTTTCGCTGCGGTTGCTGCGGTGGTATCCACGCTGTCCCTTACGCTGGGTGCCCGCGCGGCGCTGGCACAAGGGGCCGCCCGCCAGCAGGTCATTCCTGAAGGGCAGAGTGCCTCGCCTACCCTGACCCCGGGGATTCGCGTGGGGAACATGATCTACGCGTCGGGGCAGCTTGGTATGAGCCGCACCGCCCCCGACACCACGATTCAGGGGCAGACCCGCGTGGCGCTGGAGAGCACGAAGAAAGTGTTCGAGGCCGCCGGGACCACGATGGCCAACGCGGTGAAGTGTACCGTGTTCCTGATCGACGTGAAGGACTTCGCCGGCATGAATTCGGTGTACCGGGAGTTCTTCCCGGTGGCGCCACCGGCCCGCTCCACGGTGGTCGTGGCGGCGTTGGTGTCGCAGGGCGCCAAGGTGGAGATCGAGTGCTTCGCCGCCATTCCGTAACCGCGATGGCCGTGTGAACGAGACGAGGGCCCGTCAGCAGTCGCTGACGGGCCCTCGTGTTACCCACGTGCCGGTGTGCCGACGGTGTAAATCGCCCTACTTGGCCGGCGTGGGCCAGACGACGCCCTGATTGCCGCGCTTCACGGCGCCGACGCCCTTGTAGCGGAACTTCTGGAGCCGCTTCCCCTCGTACGTTTCGGTGGTGTAGATGTTGCCCTTGGAGTCGGTCGCGATGCTGTGCACCGCGAAGAACTGCCCGGGCTGACGGCCGCCGTCGCCGAAGCTGGTGAGAATCTCGAGCGACTGCCGGTCCATCACGTACACGCGCTCGTTCTTGCCGTCGGCGAGGTACAGGTACTTCTGCGCGGGATCCTTCGAGAACGCGATGTCCCACACCGAGCCGTCGCCGCGCGTGGCGGGGGCGACGCGTACTTCCTTCACGAACTTGCCGTCCTTCTGGAACACCTGGATGCGGTCGTTCGGGCGGTCACACACGTACACCAGTCCGTCCACACTGGGCTCGGCGCAGTGCACCGGATTGCGGAACTGCTGGGCGAGTGGCGCCGAGGGATCGTACGGCGGCATACGCGCGTCGTCGGGCTTGTTCCCGTAGGCGCCCCAGAAGCGCTTGATCTTGCCCGAGCCCATGTCGAGCACGGCAATGCGCTTGTTGCCATAACCGTCGGCCACGTAGGCCTCACCGGCCTTGTTGTCGAAGGTGATCTTGGCCACGCGTCCGAAGTGCGTGCTGTCGTTGCTGGCCGAGCCCTGGCCCGGCGTGCCGTACTGCGCCAGGAACTTGCCGTCGTGCGTGAACTTCAGGATGTGCGAGTCGGTGGGGCCGTTGCCGCCGATCCAGATGTTGTCCTTGTCGTCCACGGCCACGCCGTGGTTCGAGCCGGGCCAGACGTACCCCTCGCCCGGTCCGCCCCATCCCTTCACGAGGTTACCGTCGGGATCGAACTCGAGGATCGGCGGGGCAGCGGCACAGCATTCGGCGATGGGCGGCTTGGCGTTCATGCCCGCCTCGGTGCGCTGATTCAGCGTGGAGTCGCCGCGGTGGATGATGAACACGTGGTCGCGGCTATCGATGCCGACACCAATGACGGAGCCGAGGATCCAATGGTTGGGCATCGGCTTGGGCCATACCGGATCGACTTCGAACCGGGGGGCTTGCACCATCTGGCGATCGGTGGCGCGGAGCGATGCCTGCCCCACGCCAAGCGCGCCGATGGTCAGGGTCAGGAGTGTCCAGCGCACGGTGTGGCGCGACCTCGTCATCAGCGTCTCCATCAGAAGTGTGACCCCGTGTGGATTACGGAGCGGGATGGTATGTTCGGGCGGTTCCTGCGTGCATCTTTAGTAACCCGCCTCCTCCCGCCTGTCCAGAGAATCGCTGCCCTGTTCGCGATGCCACCCGTCGTTCGCCTGTTGCTGGTAGTGCTGCTGCTGTGGCCCGGTCACCGTGCGTGGGCGCACGAGATCCCGGGGCGCGTGGTGGTGCGCACCTTCGTGAAGCCTGACGGCGCGCGGGTGCGCGTTGTGGTGCGGGTGCCGATGGAGAGCCTGCGGGATGTGTCGTTCCCCCTGCGTGGCGCCGGGCTGCTGGATGTGGCCAACGCCGGCCCAACGCTGCGTGACGCGGCGCAGCTGTGGGTGGCCGACGGGGTGCGACTGCGGATCGGCGACCGCGTGCTGCCGGCGCCGCAGATCGTGGCGGTGCGCGCGGCACTGCCCAGCGATCGCGCCTTCGACGCGTACGACACCGCCGTGCGCGCGGTACAGGACGCCCCGCTCCCCGTCGGCACGGACATTCCCGTGGGACAGGCCATGCTGGACGTGCTGCTGGACGTGCCGGTGACCGGTACCCCGGCTGGCGACGGCAGCGATCTCGTGCTGGAGCCCGGGTGGGCGCATCTGGGTGTCCGGACCACCACCGTGGTGACGCTGGTGCCGCAACGCGGCGCGGCGCGGGTGATCACCTTCGATGGTGATCCCGGTGCCGTGCGTCTTGATCCCCGCTGGTGGCATGCGGCGTGGCGGTTTGTGCTGACCGGCATGACGCACCTGTTCAGCGGCATCGATCATCTGTTGTTTGTCCTCTGTCTGGTGTTGCCCATCCGCGCCGTGCGCCCGCTGGTGGGGGTGATCACGGCCTTCACGGTGGCCCATTCGGTCACGCTGGTGGCGTCGGCACTGGGCTTTGCCCCCACGGCGCTCTGGTTTCCGCCGCTGGTGGAAGTGCTGATCGCGGGCTCCATTGTGTACATGGCGCTCGAGAACATCGTGGGCGCGCGGGTGGAGCAGCGCTGGCGGGTGGCGTTTGTCTTTGGCCTGGTGCACGGCTTCGGGTTTTCGGCGGCGCTGCGCGATCAGTTGCAGTTTGCCGGTACGCATTTGCTGACGTCGCTGGCCGCGTTCAACATCGGCGTGGAGCTGGCGCAGCTGGTGGTGCTGGTGGTGGCGGTACCGGCGTTGCGGTGGCTGTTCGCGCACGTGGTGCCGGCGCGGATGGGGGTGCTGATCGCGTCGGCGTTCATCACGCACGAGGCATGGCACTGGCTGCTCGAGCGCGCGCAGACGTTGCGCGCCTACCGGTTTACGCCGCCGGTGCTCGACGCCCTGTTTCTGGCGGATCTGATGCGTGGGACGATGGGGATCTTGATCGTGACGGGAATCGCATGGGGATTGTCCGGGGTGATGCGTCGCCTCGCCGGGACGCGCACCGCGACCGCTGTCGGCTCGGCGGTGGCGCTGTGCCTGCTGCTCGCGGCGAGCGCCGTGCCACGCGCGGCCGGGGCGCAGGCGGTGAAGTCCACGACGCAGGGCGTGTACACGCTCGCGCAGGCCACGAAAGGGCGGAACGTGTTTAACGGCGCGTGCCTGGGGTGCCACACCACCGCCACGCACATGGGCCCCGCGTTCGAACTGCGCTGGTTCGGCCGTCCGCTGGCGGAGTTGTACGGCTACCTCAGCAACCTGATGCCCAAGTCGGCACCGGGTACGCTCACGGAAGACGAATACATCTGGGTCACCGCGTACATCCTGAAGCTCAACGGCATGCCGGCCGGCAAGGTCGAGCTGTCGTCGGAGCCGTCGTGGTTGAAAGGGGTGCGCATCGAGGCCGTGGATGGCGGCGATCTCTCGCCCGCCGTGGCCGCGTTGTCATCCGACGACCGGCGGCGCACGGGCCGTGCGGCTGTCCGGTTTCACTAGTCCGGTTTCACTGAAGGTGCAGGTTGTTCGAAGGCAGGATCAGACTCGTCCCGCAAACTCCTCGGAGCACACATGATGCAGAGCAGGACCAGACGGCTCGTCGGCTTCGCGCTCGTGGCGGGTGCCGGTATCGTCGGCGCCACCTTCACGCGCGTTGCACCCACCGTGGCACAGCAGGGCAAGCCACTCGTGCGCGGCAACGCGTACGGCGAATGGCGGCACTGGGGCGCCGATCAGTGGAGCACGCGCTACTCGCCGCTCGAACAGGTGAACGCCGGCAACTTCGACTCGCTGCAAGTGGCGTGGGAGTGGAAGGCCAGCGCGTTCGGCAAGGACGAGTACTACCGCACCACGCCGATCTTCGCGAACGGCCGCCTGTTCACGGTGGCGAGTACGCGCCGCGTGGCGACGGCGCTCGATCCGGAAACGGGTGAGACGTTGTGGATGTACCGCCTGGATGAAGGCATTCGGTGGCAGAAGGCGCCGCGGCAGTTCGCAGGGCGCGGCCTGTCGTACTGGACTGACGGCCGCATCGAACGCGTGCTGCTGGTCACGCCGGGCTATCACCTGATCTCGCTTGACGCGAAGACGGGCAAGCCGGATCCGCTGTTCGGGAAGAACGGCGTGGTGGACCTGATGGACGGACTCGGCTACCCGATGGTGCCGCTGGCCGTTGATGATTCGGGGCCGCTGATCATCTCCGACGCGGCGCCGATGCGCAAAGCGAAGCCGGGCGAGCGGTGGGACCCGGTGAAGAAGATCGGTGCCGACGGCACGGTGGGGCTCGATCCCGCCGCCGGACAGATTGCCGCCAGTTCACCCGCCATGGTGGTGGGCAACATGATCGTGTTGGGGAACTCCTCCATTCACGGCTACTACCCGATTCGCGCCCACAACGTGACCGGCACCGTGCGCGGGTTCGATGTGCGCACCGGCCGTCAGGTGTGGAAGTTCAACCTCGTGCCGCAGCCCGGTGAGTTCGGCGCCGAGACGTGGAAGAACGGCTCGAAGAACGGAAGCAAGGGCGTGGGCAAGAACGACGCGTGGGCCCCGTACGCGGCCGACGAGCAGCTCGGCCTCGTGTACATCCCCGTGGGCATGCCGCTGATGGACGAATACGGCGGACATCGTCCGGGCAACAACCTGTACGGCAACTCGCT
>CANJOX010000157.1 GCA_947475795.1 Gemmatimonadota bacterium | reverse complement strand
GACCTCACGGTCGCGCATGAAGCCAAGCGCATTCTGTGGTTCCCGTCGGAACTGCTGGCGCCTGAGCCCGACACCGACCCGGATGTGTTCGTCAAGATGCTCCGGGAGCGTGCGCGCGGCATCAGCATGCCGGCCCGCGTCGCGCTGGCGCTCAATACGCTCACCGAAGAAGGTCTCCCCCATTTCCACCGCCTGCTCGCTACGTATCTGGGCGGCGACACGTTCTGGGCGAAGTGGACCAATCTGTGGACGGCCGAGGAAGACCGGCACGGCGCCGTGCTGCACGACTATGCGCACGACAGCAAGATCCTGGACAACCCGGTGCTCGAGCGCATGCAATTCGAGTACCTCAAGGCGGGCTTCGAGCCCACGTGGGACAAGGATCCGTACCGCGTGTTCGTGTACACGTCGCTGCAGGAGCGCGCCACGCAGGTCAGCCACGCCAACACCGGCAAGCTGGCTGGTCAGTACGAGCCGCTCATCGGGACGGTGCTGCAGAACGTGGCCAAGGAAGAGGCGCGGCACTACGTGTTCTACCGCGAGATCTTCCTGCGCGTGCTGGCGCGCGATCCCAACCGCGCGCTGGAGTCGGCGGCGCTGATCATGCCGAGCATCGACATGCCCGGCATCAGCATGCCGCACTTCCGCGAAATGGCCGACGTGATCCGTCGGGCCGGCATTTACGGCCCGCGCGATTACATCAAGATCGTCGAAGACCTCATCAAGTTCTGGTCAATCGACAAGCTGGAAGGGCTGAACGAAGCCGGCCGCAAGGCGCAGGAAAAGATCATGGCGATCACCGAGCGGCTCGAGCGGGTGGCCAACATGATGGAAACCCGCAGCCGCGCGAAGACCTTCTCGTTCAACGTGGCCTTCGCCCGCGAATTCGCGATGGACTGACGCGGTACGACGCGTCGTGGTGCCCCGCGACGGTATGCCCGCGCACAGCGGATGACGGCCCTACCGTCATCCGCTGTTTCGCAATCCGGCGGCGATGCCGTTGATCGTGATGTGAATCCCGCGCCGCAGCCCCTCGTCCTCGGGACCGGCGTGCTCCCCCGGCGCCTCGCGGTAGCGGCGCAGCAGCTCGATCTGCAGGTGATTGAGCGGGTCCATGTACGGAAACCGGTTGGCGATCGACCGGCGGAGCAACGGGTTATCGGCCAGCAACTCCGTCGTGCCCGTGATCTGCAACAGCGCCTCGCGCGTGCGATGCCATTCGGCGGAAAGGGTACCGAAGATCCGCTGGCGGAGGTCAGCGTCCTGCACCAGCTCGGCGTAGCGCGACGCCACACCGAGATCCGACTTGGCGAGCACCATGTCGATATTCGACAATAGCGTACGAAACACCGGCCACTCCCGCGCCATCCGCTGCAACACCGGTAATCCATCCGGAGTCTCCGCCAGGTACTGCTGCAGCGCCGTCCCCACGCCGTACCACCCCGGTAGCATGAGCCGGCACTGCGCCCACGCGAACACCCACGGGATGGCCCGCAGATCCTCGATGCGATCGCTGGACCGGCGCGCCGCGGGCCGGCTCCCAATGTTGAGCGTCGCGATCTCCGCCAACGGCGTGGACTCGCGGAAGTACTGCACGAAGCCGGGGGTCTCGTACACCAGCGCCCGGTACGCAGCGAACGCGAGCGCCGACAACCGGTCCATGACGGGGTGGAAATCCGCCACCACGTGGCCGGCGTCCCCACCCTGCGGTCCCTGATCACTCAGCGAGGCCTCGAGCGTCGCCGCCACCAGCAGCTCGAGATTGCGCCGCCCCACGTCGGGCGTGGCATACTTGGACGCGATCACCTCGCCCTGTTCGGTGATGCGGATCTGCCCGTTTACCGCTCCCGCCGGCTGAGCGAGAATGGCCTGATAGCTCGGGCCGCCGCCGCGTCCCACCGAGCCGCCGCGTCCATGGAACAACCGCAGACGTACCCCGTGCGACGCAAACACCTGCGTCAGCGCCACCTCGGCCTGATACAGCTCCCATCCGGACGTCAGGAAACCACCGTCCTTGTTGCTGTCGGAGTAGCCGAGCATCACCTCCTGCACGTCGCCCTGCGAGGCCACCAGCGCGCGATACACCGGCAGGGCGAAGAGCGCGTCCATCGTCTGTCCGGCGCGCCGGAGATCATCGATGGTCTCGAACAGCGGGATGACCTGCATCTCGGCGCGGGGTGAGGCGCCGCCGTGTATCAGCCCCGCCTCCTTCAAGATGAGTGCCACTTCGAGCAGGTCGGACACCCCGTCGCACTTCGAGATGATGCAGTGCGGCAGCGCCGCCGCGCCGAAGCGCCCGCGCAGCGTCTGCGCCGCAAACGCGATCGCCAGCTCCCCCGTGACCTCGTCGGAGTACGACAGGTGTGGGGAATAGAGAGGACGCGTTCCGCTGAGCTCGGCCACGAGCATCGTCACGCGATCGGACTCACTGAGCGCGGCATAGTCGGCACACACGTCGGCGCGCGCGAGCAGCTCCGCGATCACGCGTGCGTGCACGTCGGCATTCTGTCGCAGATCGATCGGCGCCAGATGAAAGCCGAACAGCTCCACCGCGCGCAGCAGCCGGTGCAGACGGCCGGCCACGAGCCGCGCACCGCCGTGCTGGTGCAGCGAGTCACGGATGACGGCCAGCTCGGCCGCGAGGTCGGCGCTCGCTGCGTACGGCGCGCCGCCACCGGGGGTCGGTCGCACGGGCGCCGGCACACCGAGCGCCTGTGCCGTCGCCGCAAGTCGTACCGCGATCCCGATGAGCGAGCGGCGATACGGCTCGTCGACGCGGTGTGGCGAGGTGTCGCACGACCTATCAGAGAGCGCCGCCAGGTCGGCGGTGACCGGCACCAGCAGCGTGGACAGCGGCAGCTCATCGCCGAGGGCGTGTACTTCCTCGAGGTAGAATTCGAGCGCCGCCGCGGCTTGCAGCTGCATCGCGTCGCGCAGCGTGTCGGCGGTCACGAATGGATTGCCGTCGCGATCGCCACCGATCCAGCTTCCCACGCGCAGAAAACAGGGGAGTGTCCACGGGCGGGCGGGCCACCGTGCGCGCAGCAGCGCCTCCGTCTCACTGTGCAGACGCGGGATTTCGGTGAGGAACGTCGTGCGGAAGTAATCCACGCCGTTGCGCACTTCGTCGGTCACGCGCAACCGCTCGCCGCGCACCATGCGCGTGTGCCAGAGCCGGAGCACCACCTGCGCGAGCGTCTCGTCGGCGTCGTGCTGTTCATCGGGGGTGAGCGACTGCCGGTCGCGGCGCTCGAGCAGCGCGGCGATCTGCTGCAACGCCCGCTGCGTGCTGTGCCGCTGCACTTCGGTGGGGTGCGCCGTCAGCACCGGTGACACCAGCGCGGTCGCGAAGAACGCCTCGAGCTTCGCGGCCGTATCGGGCCCGCGGCGCAGCACCTCGTCCAGCGAGAACGCCAGACTCCCCTCCTGCGGCGAGGAGCCATCGATCGCGTGCGCCCGGCGGCGACGCGCCCGGTGCGCGTCCTCGGCGATGTTGGCGAGCTGCAGGAAGTGGGCAAAGGCGCGGACGACGCGGTGCATGTCGCCATGCGGCAGGCCGTCGAGGAGTCGATGTAATTCGGCCCGGTCATCCGGGCTCCCCGCGCGCGCAAACCGGACCGCCGTCTGCCGCACCGATTCGACCAGCTGAAAGAGCGCGTCCCCTTCCTGCTCGCGCAGCGTGTCACCCAACACACGCCCCAAGAGGCGGATATCGTCGCGGAGAGGAAGGTCCTTCTCCAGCCGGCCGGTGTCGGGAGTCGCTGACATATCCGGCCGAATCTATGGCGCCTCCGCTACCGGCGCAGTCCGCGCACCACCTGATCGGGAAAGTCACCGAAGAGGCCGTCAACGCCAAGCCGGAGCAGCTCGCGCACTTCGGCGATCGGATCGCCGCCGTAGCGCTTGGCCAGGAACACCGGTTCCGGACGCAGCGTCCACACGTGCACACGCAGTCCGGCCGCGTGCGCATCCGCGATGAGCGTGGTGGGCACCGCCGCCGAATCTTCACCGACGATTTGCCGCGTATTGGCCCCAACGCCATAGGCGTACGTCGCGATATCGCGGAGCGCGGCGGGCGTGACCTGTGGCGCCGTGGACACCAGCTGGATCAGGCGGACGCGCGTCTGGGTCGCGAGCGTGCGCAGATTGCCGTTTTCGAAACTCTGGATGAACACCGGCGCATCGGCGCGGTCGAGCCCGCGGGCCCGCAGCGCCAGCAGCAGCGGTTCCTCGATGGGCAGGCCGATGCTGCGGAAGTAGGTGGGGTGCTTGGTTTCCGGATACACCCCGACCACGCGTCCGCGCGCGCGGCCCAGCGAATCGGCCAGGGCCAGCACGTCGTCGAACGTGGGCACCAGAAACTGCCCGTCGTACGCATGCGACCGGAACGGCAGCCGCTCGTTGGCGCGCAAGGTGCGCAGCTCGGCCAGCGTGAAGTCTTCGGTAAACCAGCCGTTGATCGTGTCGCCGTCAATCACCTTGCGTGTTTTGCGCGACGCGAACTTCGTGGCCACGTCGGTGGTGCCGCCGATTTCGTTTTCATGACGCGCCACCAGCGCGCCGTCCTTGGTGCGTACGAGATCGGGCTCGATAAAATCGGCGCCCATCTGCACCGCCAGCGCGTAGCCCTCGAGGGTGTGCTCGGGGCGGTGTCCGCTCGCGCCGCGGTGCGCGATCACGATCGGGGCCGCCGCCCCGCCGGGGCCGACGGGGGCGCGTGGGCCGGTGGACGCACAGGCCGCCAGCGACGACAGCAGCAGGATGGCCGCGGGCACGGCCATGGGGACACCCGTGAATACAGTACGCATACCCCAACGGTAACCGTCCGCCGATGCGCGCGGAGGCGGGCCCGAGGCCCGCCGGGCGAGCCGTGACCCGACCGCCACGGGAGCGCGACTGGATCGTGACGATAGCCATTCCGGCGAATTGGAGGCAATTTCTTCCTCCATGGTGCGCCCCGCCCCCGAGACGCTGCTGACCGCGATCCGCACGCGAGACCGTGATGCCGTCGTCGCGCTGTTACGCGATGATCCGTCGCTCGCCGGCGCACGGGCCGGCGGGAACGAGTCGCTGGTCCTGCACGCCTGCTATGTGGGCGCGCCGGAGATGGCCGATCTCCTCCATCCCGGGCGTCCGCTCGAGGCGTGCGAGGCAGCCGCGCTGGGTGACGTGACGGCGTTACGGTCGGCGATCGAGACCGATGATGACGCGCGGGTGCGCCGCAGCAGCGACGGATGGACGCCGTTGCACCTCGCCGCCTTTTTCGGGCACGATGACGCCGTACGCCTGCTGATCGACCACGGCGCTCCGCTGGATGCGCATTCCACCAACGCCCTCCGCAATTCGCCGCTGCACGCGGCACTGGCGGGACGCACGCTGCCGTTGCTCGTGCGGCGCCTCGTCTTTGCCGGCGCCGACGTGACGGCGCGCGATGCCAACGGCAACACGCCGCTGCATCTTGCCGCCTCGCGCGGCAACGAGGCGTTGTGCGACCTGTTCCTGGCGCGCGACGCCGATCCGCACGCGCTCACCGACGACCGATCGACACCGGCGATGCTGGCGATCGCGCGCGGATTTCCAGAGCTGGGAGCGAAGCTCGCGGCCGTATCGGATCACGAGCCGGGCTCGTGATGCAACGATGCCCCGTGACCGGCAAACCGGTCACGGGGCATCATGTCACCACGGCGAGAACTAGCGGCGTTCGTCGTCGTCGAGTCCGAAGAAGCCACCACCGCCTTCGCCGCCACTCACGCGCTCGATGCGCAACACCTTCGAGTACGACGTACCACCCACGACGATGGTGATTTTGTAGTCACCGGTACCCGCGAGCGTGTTCTGCCCACCGCGGCCACCGCGACCACCACCGCCACCGCCCGGGAAGATCCCGATGGCCGCGAAGTCATCACCCAGCGCATCGCGGAGCGGGCCGAACATGGCCTGCATTCCGGCCGGGCCCGCCGCGGCGTCCGGTGCACCTTCACCGCCCGCTGCGGCTCCACCGGCCGCCCCACGACCGCCGGCCTGCCCACCGAAGCTCGGCAGCGCCCGCGTTTCGCCCGGACGATCCTGGAAGCCGCCGGCACCCGCGCCGCCGCGACCACCACCGCCACCGCCGCCACCACCACCGAAGCCGCCGCCCAACATCGCGGCCATCTGCGGCGGCTGCTGACCGGTCTGCACCGTGGTGCGGATCATGGCCAGCATCGGGGCCGGCACCGCGCCCGCCTTCTCCAGCGAATCGAGCGCGCGCAACACACGGCGCTGCGTATTCACGCTGTCGCGCACCTGCGCCGGCGTCAGCGCGATCCGCGCCGGAGCCGGTCGCTGTGCGCGCATGTCCCACACCACGTTGTGCAAGCCGGGCTGACCGGGACCGGTGAGGGAGCGGATCGTGTCGCCGCTCGCGTCCTGCACGATCATGCGCACCTGTCCACCGGCATTCTCCGACAGCCGGTACCAGATCGACGCGCCGTAGGCCGGGCTCGGGCCCTGAAACACCCCCTGCCCCACGTTACCGCCGTTGATCGTCTGCTCCCCCCACTGGAACGCCGTGCGCGGTGCAAACAGCGTGGCCTTGGCCGCGATCACGGCCGGCGTCATCTGCTGCAACGGCGTGATGTCGGCAATCCAGATCGAGCGTCCGTGCGTGCCGGCAATGAGTTCGCCGTCGCGCGGATGAATGAGCAGATCGTGCACCGGCGTGGTGCCAAGACCGCTCATGAACCGCTGCCACGACTGCCCGCGGTCGATCGACACGTACGCGCCGACATCCGTGCCCACGAACAGCAGATTCTGGTTCTTCGTGTCTTCGCGGATCACGTGCACGAAGTCGGTCTGACCTGTGGGCAGGTTGTTCACGATCGACGTGAACGTGCGGCCGAAGTTCGTGGTCATGAACACATACGGCGTGTAATCATCGTTCCGATGATTATCGAACGTGACGTAGAACGTGGCGCTGTCGAAGTGCGACGGCTCGATGCGCGACACGTAGCTGCCGGCCGGTACGCCGGTGAAGTTCTTCGTCACTTCGTCCCACTGCGCGCCGTCATTGCGCGTGAGCCACACACGGCCGTCGTCGGTGCCAGCGTACAGCAACCCCGGGCGGATCGACGATTCGTTCAGCGACACCACCGTCCCGAACGTTTCCGCACCCGTCACGTCGGGCGTGATGCCGCCGGTGGTCTTGAGCGCCACGAACAGCTTGGCCGAATCGGCGTACGAGAGTTCACCGGAGATGGGGAACATGTCGTCGCCGTACTTCACGCTCTTGAGCACGCGGTTGGCGCCGAAGTACAGCGTCGCCGGATTGTGCTTCGAAATGATGTACGGGGTGTTCCAGTTCCAACGCAGCGCGTAGGCCACCGAATCGGCCCGCTGACGCGCGCGATACGCCGCCATCTGCTTCT
>CANJOX010000156.1 GCA_947475795.1 Gemmatimonadota bacterium | reverse complement strand
GGCGGCCGCCGCACCCGCCCCCAAGCCGGACAGCGTGGTGCGGCGTCGGGTGCCGCGCTCCACGCGCACGTACACCATGCGGCAGGTGAGCAACGGGTTCGACATCCCCGACTGGTTCCCGCAGTCGCACCCACCGATGCCGGCGTCGGTGCAATACGGCGTGCCCCCTAACGCGCGGGGCTGCGGCTACTGCCACCTCCCCGACGGGCAGGGACGCCCCGAAAACGGCACGCTGGCCGGCTTACCGGCGGAGTACACCATCCGGCAGGTCGCGGCGTTCCGCAACGGCACCCGGCTGGCCGCCAATCCCGCCTCGCCCACCAACAGCATGCACACGCTGGCCAAGGCCGTGGCCGACTCGGACGTGGTCACGGCCGCACGCTATTTCGAGCACCTCGCGCTCACACGACGCAATCGCGTGGTGGAAGTGGCGCGCGTACCAAAGACGCGGATCGAGGGCATGCTGTTCGCGTACGGGGATCCCGGCACGGAGCCCCTGGACGGACGACTGATCGAAGTGCCCGAGACGTTTGAACGCCACGAACTGCGCGATCCGGGCGTCCCGTACATCAGCTACGTCCCCGTGGGCAGCATCGCACGCGGACGATCGCTGGCCACCCGCGGGCCGGCCGGCGCGGCGACGTCGTGCGTGGCGTGCCACGGCCCCGACCTGCTGGGCAAGGATCAGGTGCCACCGATCGCCGGCCGCGCGCCGTCCAACATCCTGCGGCAGCTGATCAACTTCCGCACCGGCGCCCGGAGCGACTCGGCCAGCGCGTCCATGTGGCCCGTCGTGGAACGACTCACGGTGCGCGACATGGTGGCGCTGGCGGCCTATGTGGGCTCCAGAAAGCCCACGCGGTAACGCGTCCCTTACTTCTTCTCCATCGCGTCGCGCACGTCCAGCAGGATCTCGAAGTACAGCTGCTCGCGGCGGTACGCGAAGTCGAGTGACGCCATGGCCGACGGATCGCCGGTTTCCTTGGCGCGCTCGAACGCTTCGCGGTACATCTCTTCGAGGTTGGTCAGAATGCGTTCGCGGGAACGGGACATGCGCAGGCTCTGGATGGCGGTGAAGGTCAGGCGGGGCGGGACATCATCAGGGGTCGCCGTGCTTTCCTCGGTGTCGAGGAACTTGGTCAGCCGATCGAAGATCATGCGGCGACCGCGATCCGGAAGGTTCACAGGAGGAGTGATGACGGGCAGACCCGGGTGAACCGCTTCGACGTCTTCGCACGGGACGGGCACCGCTGCGTGTACTGCGGGCAAGTGCTCGACGTGGAGAATCTCAGCGTCGACCACGTCCAGCCGCGGATGCGCGGCGGCGACGGATCTCTGGGCAACGTAGTGACCGCCTGTAGGGGCTGCAACACACGCAAGGCCGGCCGGCCCCTCTGGCGCTTTCTCTCCGACGAGCCCGACGCGCGCCGGAACTTCTTCCGGCTCGCCCGGTATGTGCACCCACGACATCTGAAAGCGGTGGCCGAGGAGCTTGCGCGCCGGGGCGTGCCCCCGGTAGAGTCGTGTTCGGAACCCCCATGAATAACATCAAAGTCTTCATCCTGATGGCCGGTCTCACCGGCCTCGTGATCGCCATCGGTGGATCGTTCGGCGGCTCGCAGGGCGCGACCATCGCCCTGCTCCTGTCCGCCGCCATGAACCTGTTCATGTACTGGGGATCGGCCGGCATGGTCCTGCGCTCCTACGGCGCGCAGGTCGTCAGCGCCGCCGACGCGCCGGAACTGTACGAGATGGTGGACCGCCTGCGGCAGCGCGCAGGGCTGCCCATGCCGACCGTGGCCATCGCGCCGCACGATCAGCCCAATGCCTTCGCCACCGGACGCAATCCGGAGCACGCGGTAGTGTGCGTCACGCAGGGGATCATGCGCCTCCTCAGCAAGGACGAGCTGGAAGGCGTGATCGCCCACGAGCTGGCGCACATCAAGAACCGCGACATGCTGCTGCAGACGCTGGCCGCGACCATGGCGGGCGCGATCAGCAACCTCGCGCAGTTCGCCTTCTTGTTCGGCGGCCGCAGCGACGACGAGGACAGCAACCCGGTCGCCGGCATCGTGATGCTGATCGTCGCCCCGATCGCCGCGATGCTGATCCAGTTTGCGATCAGCCGTCAGCGGGAGTTCAAAGCCGACGCCGTGGGCGCGGAGATCTGCGGCCGTCCGCTGGCGCTGGCCGGGGCGCTGCAAAAACTCGAGATGGGAGCGCGGCGCATTCCGATGCAGGTCGCGCCGAGTGCCGCGCCGCTGGCGATTGTGAACCCGCTGGCGGCGTTCAATCTGCGCGGGGCGAGCGCGTGGCTTCGTACGCACCCGCCCACGGCGGAGCGCGTGGCCGCGCTGCAGGCGCTGGCCCGGTAGTCAGCACCGGCGGGCGTGCTGGCGCCGAGACGCCAGGGCGACCGGTGGGAAGCGACGGCAACTGTTTTTGCCGCCGTGGCGTTAGGGGCAGGTCCGGTGCACCCCGACCGGACGTGCACGGTGTGGCCGCGCGGACCACGCGCCGCCTGACGCCGCTCCCCCGACGCTTTCCTCCGAATTCATGCTTTCTTTTGTCCGTGTGCCCCTCCTCGCCCTCGCCCTCGGGCTCGGGGCCGGCTCCCTCGCTGCTCAGGGCGGGCCGCCGACGGGTCGCCCTGCCGGTGCCCCGCCGGCCGGGGTGCGCCCCGCCGCCACGGCGCCGGACTCGGCGACGCTCCAGTCGCAGGCCATCCGCGTGTTCCTGGACTGTCAGGGACGCGTGCGTGGCTGCGACCGTGACTTCATCGTCACCGACGTGAACTTCGTGAACTGGATGCGCGACCGCTTCGACGCGGACGTGCAGATTCTCGTATCCGGGCTCACCAACGGCGGCGGCGGCAGCGAGAACACCATCACCTTCATCGGGCGTCGCCGCTTCGAAGGGATGGCCGACACGCTCGTACTCAACACGCTCCCGAACGATGCGGACGATCGCATCCGCCGCGAACTCGCCCGCACGTTTAAGCTCGGGCTCGCGCGGTACGTGGCCAAGTCGCCCATCGCCTCCCGTGTACAGCTGGCGTACGTGGCGCCGTTCGGCGGCCAGCAGCAGGCGTCGGCGGCCAACCTGAAGGATCGCTGGAACCTCTGGACGTACACCACGAACTTCAACGCGTTCGTGCGCGCCGAGGATCAGCAGCAGTCGATCAACGGGTCGCTGTCGCTGTCGGCCAACCGGGCCACGACGAAGTGGAAGATGAACTTTTCCATGAGCGGCAACGTGAACACGCAGCGCTTCGAGATCGGTGCGACCGCCACGCGGCCGGCCTTCACGGTGCAGAACGAGCAGCGCACCTACAACGCCAACTCGTTGATCGTGCGCTCGCTGTCGCCGCACTGGTCGGCGGGGCTCAAGGTCGGTGCCGGCTTCTCCGACTTCCTCAATCAGGACCTCGCGCTCCGGTTGCAGCCGGCCGTGGAGTACAACGTCTTCCCGTGGACCGAGCAGACGCGGCGGCAGCTCACGTTCCTGTACAACGTGGGGCCCAACCACTACAACTACCAGCGCACCACCGTCTTCGATCGGGACTCAGAAACCCGCGTCAGTCAGCAGGCCACCGCATCGTATGTGGCGCGGCAATCGTGGGGCTCGAGCAACGTGTCGCTCGACTGGCTCAACTACCTGCACGATTTCAACCGGCATGCGCTCACCTTGAGCGGCAATGTTGACCTGCGGATCGGCCGCGGCTTCTCGCTCAACGTGGGCGGCTCGGCGGCACGCATCAACGACCAGATCTATCTGCCCCGCGCCGGCAACACCGAGGAAGAGATTCTGCTGCAACGGCAGGCGTTGCAGACGGGCTTCCGGATCACCACGAACATCGGCATCCGTTACACGTTCGGATCGATCTATAACACCATTGTGAACCAGCGCTTCAGCAGCCTCGGCGCGAGCAGCGGCCGCTTCTCGTTCTTCACGTTGTAACCGGCACCGCCCGTTATGCGGGGGCCGCCCCGGTCGGACCCAGCCGGTGAAATACCGCCTCGTCCACCACGCGGCCCCCTTTCAGGTGCTCCACGACAATCCGCTCCAGCAGCTCCAGCGAGACGCCGGCGTACCACACCCCCTCGGGGTACACCACCACGATGGGACCGCCGACGCACACGCCAAGGCAGGGCGCCTCGCTGCGCTTCACCCGCGTGGGGCCGAACAACAGCCCTTCGCGCTGCAGCAGTAACGCCAGCCGCGCGTAGATGGCGCGGCCGGCGCGATTGTCGCTGCAAAAGCCGCCCGTGCACACGAGCACGTGGCGGCGGTAGGGCTCCATCTCTGGCATCATCGGGCCGCGTCCATGCCCCAATAGTACGGGCGGGCAGTCACCCGCGCATGATCGCCATCGCGATTTCCGCCACGATCAGCAGCACGATCGCGATTTCCAGCGTCTCACTGCGCGACGCCTGCGCTTCGCTGTTCAGCATGGCGTAGGTCTCACGCAGGATGGCGAGCTTGCGGTCGATCCCGGCGCGCCACGCCCGTCCGCGAAACAGCTCGAGCGCCGCGGAGTACACGCGCGCGAGATACACATCGTCCGTGACCTTGAGCGCATTTTCCACGCGCTCGACCAGTTCGGTGGAGTCGGCCACCTGCGCCTGCAGCCGGGAGAGCAGCGCGGCGAAGCGCCGCCCCGGAAACACCGAGCGACGCGCGCGCGCGGCTTCGATCGCATCGTACAGGCGCGGCAGTTCGGCATCGAGTTGCGCGTCGTAGTAGCGCAGCTCCAGCAGCTGGGCGTTGGCGAACTCGAGGATGTACTGCAAGTCGGTGTCCTGCTCCCCGGGCTCGATCACGAGGGCATTCTCCCACGTGAGGATGGCGAGTTCATCGCCGTAGTAGCTGAACCGGTGCGGCAGGAGCTCGCGCCGCGCCTCGGCACTGAGCGGACGCGTTTCGTTGAGCAGCAGCGGCGCCACTTCGAGCGCGGCGAGCGCCTCGGGCGACAGCGGCTCGCCCCGCGCGTCCGTGAGGCGCGTGACGCGGAACACCACGTAGTCCTCGTGCACCGACGCGATCACCGGCCGCTCGATGGCGGCGTGGATGCGCTCGGCGAGCAGGCGCAGGTGCTGGCGCGCGACGGCGTCGATCCCGGGGTGATGTTCCAGGTGCTGCCCGAAGGTGGTGAACCGTGCCCAGCTGTCGGCGTCGGGGGCGCGCACGCGCACACGGATCGAGACCACCCCGAAATCGAAGATCCGCGCGGACACATCGACGTCGCGCGTGACGTCGTCGACGATGAGCACGGCCGTACCAAGCAGGACCGTGATCGGCGGATTGCTGATTTGCAGCGCCTGGCCTTCGCCCCGCACGGGGCGGATGCGTTCGGGTGCGCTCGTGGCCAGCAGGTCGAGCGCCCGTTCGAGATCAATCGCATACCCGACGTCGAACAGCCGGTACGCAATCGCGGACCCTTGGACGGTAAGCATGCTGGAATCTAGCGGAGGCCAGTGGGCGAAATGAACGGCCGCACCGCATCGCCCCTCCCCCGCCCTTCCTCCGGTCGCTAGCCTCCATACATGTCTCCGATCTCCGCACTCCCCGGGCTTCCCGATCCCCGTGTAGCCGCCAAGGGCTACGCGCACGCCGACCGTCTCGTCAGTACCGAGTGGCTGGCGGCGCACCTCGACCACCCCACGCTGCGGCTGTTGGAGTGCAACGAAGACGTGCTGCTGTACAGTGTGGAGCACATTCCCGGCGCGCAGCAACTCGACTGGCATGTCGATCTCAACGATCAGGTGGAGCGCGACTACATCGGGCGCGACGCGTTTCAGTCGCTGTTGCGGGCCAAGGGAATCAACGAGCACACCACGGTGGTGTTCTACGGCGACAAGAACAACTGGTGGGCCACCTACGCGTTCTGGGTCTTCCAGCTGTACGGATTCGACAACGCCGTGGTGCTCGACGGCGGCCGGGCAAAATGGATCGCGGAGGACCGGCCCACCACCACTACGGTGCCGACGTTCCCGCCCACGGCGTACGACGCACCGGCGCGCAACGACGGCGCGATCCGCGCGTTCATCGATGACACCCGCGCGCACATGCAGGCCGGCCGGCCGATGATCGACGTGCGCTCGCCGCAGGAGTACACCGGCGAGAAGCTGCACATGCCGGACTATCCGCAGGAAGGCACGCTGCGCGGCGGACACATTCCCGGCGCGCGCAGCGTGCCGTGGGCACGCGCCGCGGCCGCCGACGGATCATTCCGGAGCGCGGACGAACTGCGCGCGATCTACGAAGGAGAGCTCGGCCTCACACCTGGCGATGACGTGGTGACGTACTGCCGGATCGGCGAACGCTCATCGCACACGTGGTTCGTGCTGACGTATCTGCTGGGCTTCGAGAAGGTGCGCAACTACGACGGGTCGTGGACGGAGTGGGGAAATGCCGTCCGCGCCCCCATACGCCAGGGAGAGAACGCCTGATGAGTGCAGAGCAACTGAAGGACACCGTGGCCATGCCGGTGATCGGCAAGCCGCCCGCCGCCGTGCAAGTCACGTGGGCCGGCGATCATCTGTTCGACGGCGCACGCCTGTCGGGCGGCCCGTCCATCCGGATGGACTCGTCGGGCAAACAGGGCCCGTCACCGGTGGATGCGCTGCTGTGCGCACTGGCCGGCTGCACGGGGGTGGATGTGGTGGACATCCTCGCCAAACGCCGCACGCCGCTCAGCGCGTTCTCGGTCGATGTGATCGGTGAACGGTCGCCGGGGACCCCCGGGCGCCTCACGAAGATTCACCTGGCGTACCGCATGATCGGCGCCGACGTGGAGCGCGTGCACGCCGAACGCGCGATCGAACTGGCGGTCACCAAGTACTGCTCGGTACGCGATTCGCTGGATCCGAACATGCCCATCACGTGGGCGCTGGAGTTGAACGGGTCGCGCGGGTGATGGTGCGCGGCCGACGGGACGGATAACGGCCAAACGCTTAGGGGGCAGGAGGGAGGGTGTCAGGATGGAGGAGGCAGCAAGGGCGCACGTGGTCCGCTGCCTCCTCCTCCCTGACGCCCTCCTCCCTGCCCCCTCGGCCGTTGGCAGTTGCAGTCCCTACTTAATTACCCACACCCGCTCATTCACCGGGTACAGCCACTCCACACCGCGCTCGGTCACGATCGCGTTGTCTTCGAGCGGAATGCGCACCTTGGCGCCCCCCCAATCGGGGTTGGGCGTCCACGCGAACAGCTCGATCGAGAACGGGTTGTACGGCTGAATCGCGAACGTCATCTGGCGCGGGTTGAAGGTCGCGATCGACGGGCCGGCGCCGTGGCCGCGGTCGCCCACCGAGTGGCAGCCGAACATGACCTCCACCTGTCCGTCGTTGGTGACCTCGTTGAATGTGCCCTGCATGCGGAACCCTGATTTCGTGATCTCGGTCTTCAGTTGCTCGACCATGTCACCGGCCGTCGGCCCCGGACGGATCGTACGGCGAATCACGTCGCGCACCTTCAGCGCATTGTCGAACGCGGT
>CANJOX010000155.1 GCA_947475795.1 Gemmatimonadota bacterium | reverse complement strand
TCCATGGCGGGCACCACGGATATCCCGGGCTACATCAACACGTTCTTCGGCGATCCGCAGTACGACGGATCGATCATCAATCCAAGCATCCGGAAGTACCTCGAGCGCTCGGGGATCAGCTACAGCGATAAGGTCACCACACCGCTGCTGATCCTGCACGGCGGGAACGACGAGCGGGTGCCGATCGGCCAGCCGATGGAGTTCTACCGCGCCCTCAAGGATCGCGGCAAGACGACGGAGCTGGTGTTCTATCCGCGCGAAGGACACGGCTTCAGCGAGTACTATCACCAGATGGACCGCATGGCGCGCGAGTACGAATGGCTGTCGCGCTACACGCTGGGGACGCCCGTGAAGACGGCGATGTAATCACTGTCGCCGGTTGCGTTTGCACCGCACACATCCCCGCGCCGAGAGCATCCGGCGCGGGGATGTGTGTTTTTCATGACGTGCGCATCACGATTTTATTCCGTTCACGAATCACGGCAGCGCTTCCTGTCACCGCACGCGTGGCGCATGATCGACCGTAATGAAACGTGCGCTGGTGTTTTGTCTCTCGCTGCTGTCGGTGGCGTGTCGCTCCGATGCCGTGACCGCCACCGCGGCCGATCGCGCGTCGTCCGCGGTGACGCGTGGGGTGACGCGTGGGGTGAGTAGCGCGGCGGATCAGGCGTACCTCGTGGTGTTGCGCGATGACGTGCGCGACGTGGACGCGGTCGCGGCGGAGTGGTCGCGACAGTCCGGGCGCGCGGCGCGATTTACGTATCACAGCGCGCTGAAAGGATTCGCCGCTACGTTGTCCGACGCGCAGCGTGAGGCGTGGCGATTGCGCCCTGATGTGGTGTCGGTCGAGCCGGATGTGCCGGTGTTCGCGACGGCATCCGGCGCCCGCGTGGTGAATCCGAATCAGTGGGCCCTCGACCGCATCGACCAGCGGGCCACGCGCACGGCCGATTACTTGTACGGCTATGAAGGCGAGGGCGATGGCGTCGAAGTCCACATTCTCGACACCGGCCTCCGGTTGTCGCACGCGGAGTTCGGTGGCCGCGCACGCAGTCTGTACGACTACGTGGACAACGATGCGGTGGCGGACGACTGCAACGGGCACGGCACGCACGTGGCGGGCACGGTGGGCGGCGTATCCGTTGGCGTGGCGCGACGTGTCACACTGTTCAGCGCGCGCGTGCTCGACTGCACCGGCACGGGCACCTGGTCGGCGGTGATCGCCGCCATCGACAGCGTGACGCGCCGCAAGCTCGCCACCCCCATGATGCCGATGGTGGGGAACCTCTCCCTCGGGTCGGTGGAGCTGGTCCCGGCAGCGATCACGGCCGTCGAGAACTCGGTGGCGGCTGGTGTGGTGTGGGCGGTGGCCGCCGGCAACGATGGAACCGATGCGTGCCTCACGACGCCCGCCGCGGCGCCGCATGCCGTCACCGTGGCATCGACGGGACGGAGTGATGCGCGCTCCGCGTCGTCGAACACAGGACCCTGTGTGGATCTCTTCGCACCCGGTGACGACATCTGGTCGGCCGGCCTCTCCGGGGATCAGAGCTTCGCGACGCTCTCGGGCACGTCGATGGCGGCGCCGCATGTCGCTGGCGCGGCGGCGCTCTATCTGTCGGCACACCCCACGGCGTCGTCGGCGACGGTACAGGCCGCGGTGATAGCGGCGGCCACGCCGGATGTCGTGACCGGTGTGCCGGCCGACACCCCCAACCGGCTGCTCTACAGTGCGGTGGTGTCCGGCATCACGCCGCTGCCGGCGAACAGTTACGTGTTGGCCACGGCGCTGGCCGGCGCCGGCGGTGGGACCGTGTCCGCCACTGGGGTGACTTGCACGGTGGCCGGCAATGATTGCGCGGAGCTGTTCGCGGCCGGCACCGCGGTGCCGGTGACCGCGAAGGCGGCACCGGGGAGCATCTTCGCGGGGTGGAGCGGCGCCTGCACGGGCACCGGCGGGTGCACGGTTTCCATGTCCTCGGCCCGGCTGGTGACCGCGACGTTTGCGCCGGCACCCGCGATGCACGTGGGCGATCTCGAAGGGCAGCGCATCCTGCTGAGCAAGAGCTGGTCGGCATCACTCACGGTTACGGTGCATGATCGCCAGGAGGCGCCGGTGGCGGGCGCGGTGGTGTCGCTCTCGTGGAGCGGCGCGGCCTCGGGGAGCGGCACCTGCACCACGACGAGCGTCGGGATGTGCACGATGACGCGCACAGGGCTCAGCAACGGGAAAACCGTGATCACGTTCACCGTGACCGGTGTGACGAAATCGGGTGTGCAGTACCTGGCGGTGGACAACCACGACGCCACGATCAACAGCAACGGGACCACCTTCCCGATCTACAAGTAGCGCGCCACCGGGCCCGCCCGCGCGGTGCAGCCGCGGAGCGCCCGCGGGAACGCCGTCGCGCGCCACGGGTTGATCCGGTGTGACCACCCCGGATCAGATCCCGCGCCGCCCGTTTCTCACCGCCGAGTGGCGGTATCTCGTGATGCTCAACTACGAGATTCCGCGGGCCGTCCTCGAGCCGCTGGTGCCGGCGCACACCGTGCTCGACCTGTTCGAGGGGCGGGCGCTGGCCAGTATTGTCGGCTTCCGGTTTCTGGACACACGGCTGCTCGGGGTGCCGGTGCCCTTTCACCGGCACTTCGACGAAGTGAATCTGCGCTTCTACGTGAAGCGCCCCATGCCCGACGGCTCCGTGCGGCGCGGCGTGGTGTTCGTGCGCGAGCTCGTGCCGCGGCGCGCGATCGCGTTCACCGCGCAGCTCTGCTACAACGAGCCGTACGCCGCCGTCCCCATGCACAGCCGCGTGCCGCCACGGCTGCTGCCCAGCCCCGGGCGCCTGTTCTACGGCTGGTTTGGCAACGCGCAACATCAGCAGGTGAGCGTGACGGCGGTGGGCGCACCGCAGCCGTTGGTGCCGGGGTCGGAGCCGGAGTTCATCGCCGAGCATTACTGGGGATACACCCGACAGCGCGATGGGCGCACGGTGGAGTATCAAGTGGCGCATCCGTCGTGGCGCGTGTGGCCGGGCGCGGACCCGTCGTTCAGCGCCGACGTGCGCGGGCTGTACGGGAGCGCGTTCGAGGCGCCGCTGGCCGCGCCGCCCTGCTCCATGTTCGTGGCGGAAGGCTCGCGCGTCACCGTGTACCGCCCCACCCGATTACCGTAGGCCTGTCTATGCGCGTCCCGCATCATTGGCATCGCCGTCTCGTGATCGCCGGCCTGACGGCGATGCTCCTGGGCGCCGTCGATCCCCTCGAGGGTTCGGTGGTGATCGCGGCGGGGACGCTGCCGGTGGTGCTGGGCACGCCGCGTGGGCGTGGCGGGGCGGGCGGCAGCCGGGTGAGCGGGCGGGTGCGGCTGGCGTGTGGGATGGTGTCCGTGGGCGTGGCGGCGCTCTGGATCCTGAGCGCGTTCGGCGGCGTGGGCGGCGCCACCGGCCGGTCGATGTGGTGGCTGCTGCTGGTGGCTCCCTACCCGGTGGGGTGGCTGCTCGGGATCATCGGCGCGGCGCAACGGCTGCGCGAGTGCGCGCGTGGGCAGGCGCACGTGGAGCCGCCACTCGGTTGACAGGTGCCGAGTCCGCCCTCAAGTAGCACGGGTGGATAACGTCACCCATGCTCTGGCGGGTCTGCTGTGCGCCGACGCGGCCGTGCTGATTGTGCGCCGACGCGTCGGGCGCGCCTTTTCAGCGACGATCGAAGCACCGTCGCTTACGCGGTTCCGACGGGCGGCGGTGGTGCTGGGGATCGTGGCGGCCGAGCTCCCCGACGTGGATCTCGTGTACGCCGGGCCGATGGTGGGGATGGGCAAGCTCGGCTATCTGCTGCATCATCGCGGGCACACGCACACCATTGTGTGGGCGCTGATCGGTGCGTTGCTGCTCTGGGCCACGGCGCGCTGGTGGTGGCAGCGCGGGCTCGCCGGTCGCGAGCGTGCCGACGCCACGTCGGCGCGCGTGGCACGGGAGGGGTCGCGCGCGCTGTTGGGGCTGGCGGTGGTGGGTACGCTGTCGCACCTGCTGCTGGACTACACCAACAGCTACGGCGTGCATCCGTTCTGGCCGTTTGATAACCGGTGGTACTTCGGCGACGCGGTGTTCATCGTCGAGCCGTGGCTCATGGTGGTCGCGATTCCACCGCTGCTCTGGGGGCCGCGACGGCCGTCTGGTCGCCTGCTCCTGCTGCTGGCGCTGGCCGGCATCCTCGCGCTCTGCTGGCTGGCCGGCGAGGTGGCCACGCCTGTGGCAGTGGCGGTGACCACCGTCGCGGCGTGCTGGTTGCTCGTCCAGCGTGCGTTACCGGCGGGCTGGCGTCCGTGGAGCGGACTGCTGGCGTGGGTGGCCGTCACCACGGTGTTCTTTGTCGCATCGGCGCGGGCCCGGGCCGCGGTGCAGGCCACGGTGGCAGACGGTTCGTTGCGCGATGTGGTACTCACGCCGGCGGCGGCCGACCCGCGCTGCTTCGCCGCGTTGGTCGTGACCGCCACCGCCACGGAGTATCGCGTGCGCACCGCGACGGTGTCGCCCTGGCGCCGCTTCCATGATGCCGTGGCGTGCGCCGCCGACCGGCGGGGCGGTGACCGCAATTCGCTGGGCGCGCTGCCGGGGGTGTCCCGTGTGCTGCCCTCCGGTTCGGCGTGGACGACGTCGGAGGCCGTGGCGTGGGGCGAGAGTTGGGCCGTGCCGCGCGCGGAGTTCGCGCGACTGGCGGCCACGCGCTGTGTCTTTGCGGCGGCGCTGCGCTTCATGCGCACGCCGGCGTGGGCGATGGCGCCGGACGGCACGGCGCGGCTGGTCGATGCGCGCTTTGGCACGGGCGGTGGTTTTGCCGAGGTGGAGGTCGCGCCACCGTCGGCGAGCTGTGCCGTAGCGGGCAAATGGATTCCGCCGTGGGTGCCGCCGCGGCAGGATCTCCTGCGCTGATGGCGGATGGCCGTGGGCGACGCGGCCGGCTCGCCCTGTCGGGTCCCCTTGCGAGGATTGCCAGGGCGCTCTTGGTTTTCGGATATGACCATTGCGGTGACATCGCTTCGCCGGGGCGCCCCCGGGCGTGCCGAGGCGTTGATTGCGGGAGCGCCGGTCTGGCTCGAGGCGGATGCCGAGATTGACCTGCCGATGGATGCGATTGTGTCGGCGTTCTTCATTCCGGCCCTGCGTCATGGGGCGCCGCTCCTGCTCGACGGTGCGTTGTCGGAGCGGCTCCGCAGCCAATTGCCGTACGTCGCGGACATCGTGCGGGAGTGGTGGGGGTGGCAGGGCGCACTGCCCGTCGAGCCCGTCGGGACACCCGCGCCCTCGGGCGGGCTCCTGTCGCCGGCGCTGCGTCGGAGTGCGCTGCTGTTCTCCGGCGGCGTCGATTCGTTTTTCTCGTTGCTGCGTGGCCCGTTGGCGCCCGACGCCCTCGTGTTTGTTGGCGGCTTCGATGTGTCACTCGAGGATGTCGCCCGCTGTGATGCGGCGCACGATCTGGTCCGACGCGTGGCCGACACCGTTGGCGTGCGCACGATCCGCGTCACCACGAACGTGCGCACCCATCCGCTGTTTGCGTCGCTCTCCTGGGAACAGACGCACGGTGGCGCGCTGGCGGCGATCGGTCATGCGCTGCGCGGTGAGATCAGTCACGCGATGATTTCCTCGACGCCGAGTTTTCGCGAGATCGCCACGCATTGGGGCTCGCACGTGCGGCTCGATACGCTCTGGTCGTCGGAGCAGCTCGGTGTATGGCATGTCGGAGCCACGCACCGACGATCGGAAAAGCTGGTGGCGATTGCCGGCGAACCGCTGGTGCGTGAGCATCTGCGGGTGTGCTGGGAGCATCGTGGCACGGGACTCAACTGCGGCGTGTGCGAGAAGTGCCTCCGCACGCAACTGCTCCTGCTCGAGCGGGAGCAACTGCATCACTTCCGGACCTTTGATCTGTCGGTGGCCGACCTGACCGCTGCCGTGGAGGCGCTGCCCTTCGTGTACAACCCAGTCACCCTCGAGCTGTCGTACCGGACACTCGATGCGGCGCGGCTGCCCCGCGTCGTCGCTGATGCCGTCCAAGCGCTGATCCGACGGTCGGTCGCCGAGCACGACCGGCGCCGGCGAAGCGGCCATGTCGTTGGCCGAGTGCGGAACCGGATGGCACGTCTTTTCGCGGGGGCGCGGTAATGTCGATCACCGCGCGCCCATTGGGGGGGCGTCTCACGCTGCAACACTGGTCGCTGCTGGCGTTGCTGCTGGGCGCGACGCTGGGACTCGCGGGCCATCGCTTCGCGTGGGCATGGCTGCCGCGCGCGTCGGAGTTCCTGTCGCCACTCGGGGCGCTGTGGGTCAACGCGTTGCAGATGGCCGTGCTCCCGTTGCTGATCACGCAGCTGCTCTCCACGTTGGTCCGCGTGGACGCGGAGCCGTCGATCGGTCGGATCGGTCGCGGTGCGGTGCTGCTGTTCGTGGCGTTTCTCACCGTGGGCGGCCTGCTGTCCGTCATCGTCACGACCCAGCTGGTCACGTGGTTGCCGCCCGGCAGTGAGTTGCTCGCGGGGTGGCGGGTGGAGCCAGTGATTCCGGGCGCGCCGGCGGCCCTCGCCACCACGCCGGTTACGTTCGCCGACTGGTTCAAGTCGCTCGTGCCGCGCAATCCGTTCGAGGCGGCCGCCCGGGGCAGTGTGCTGCAGTTGCTCGTGTTCACGGTGCTCTTCGGCCTCGCCGCCGCGCGGCTGCCGCAGGACTCCCGCGAGGCGCTGGCGCGGCCGATTCAGGCGCTCGCTGCCGCCATGATGACGCTGGTGCACTGGATCCTGCTGGCAACGCCCGTCGGTGTGTTCGTGCTGATGCTTGGCGTCATGCTGCAGACCGGCACAGGGGCGCTGCAGGTGCTGGGCGTGTACATCGTGGGCCTGTCGGTGCTGATGCTGATGTGCACGGTGCTGCTGTACCCCGTGACGGCGCTCGTTGCGCGCGTGTCGATGCGCCGCTTTGCGCGCGGCGTGGCACCGGCGCAACTCGTGGCGGCCGGTACGCAATCGTCGCTGGCCTCGCTGCCCGCGCTCATGCACGGGGCGAAGGATCATCTCGCGCTCCCCGCCTCGAGTGCCGGCTTCTCTCTGACGCTGGCGGTGTCCACCTTCAAGCTGAATCAGCCGATCTATTTGCTCTTCCAGCTCCTGTTGCTGTCGCATGTCTTCGCGGTCCCGCTCGGCGTGGAGCAGATCGGGATGTATCTGCTGGCCACGGTGGTGTTCAGCTTCAGTGTGGCCGGCATTCCCGGCGGCGGTGGCGCCCCCTCCACCTTGCCGCTGCTCATGGCGTTTGGACTGCCCATCGAGGGGGCCATGCTCCTCGATGCCGCGAACACGATCCCCGACATCTTCATGACCGTGCTCAACGTGACCGCCGACATGAGCGTGGCGACGATACTGGCGCGGGACGCGCGGTCGGCGTCGCCGGTGCCGGACACGGTGTGAGATCCGTCTCCGAAGGAACGGAGGCGCGGGTCACGGTCGCCGTGACACGTGGCCCTCGCACGTCGCCGGAGCGCGTCGAGGCGCTCGTCGGCGGCGAGGCGGTGTGGTTCGCCGCGGACGTGGCGCTCGAGCTC
>CANJOX010000154.1 GCA_947475795.1 Gemmatimonadota bacterium | reverse complement strand
CGTACAACCGCACCATCGGCAAGTTCCAGCTCACGGGCATCCCGCCCGCTCCGCGCGGCATGCCGCAGGTCGAGGTCACCTTCGACATCGACGCCAACGGCATCCTGCATGTGACGGCGCGCGACAAGGCGTCGGGCAAAGAGCAGAAGATCCGGATCGAAGCGTCCAGCGGCCTCTCCGATGGCGACATCGACAAGATGGTCAAGGATGCCGAGAAGAACGCGGCCGAGGACAAGCAGCGTCGCGAGGAGATCGAGACGCGCAACCGCCTCGACTCGCAGACGTACGAAGTTGAAAAGAACGTGAAGGAGTGGGGAGACAAGGTCTCCGCGGAGCTCAAGGAACGGATCGATGCGTCGGTGGAGCGGAGCCGCAAGGCGCTGCGCGGCGACGACATGAACGAGATCCGCGCCGCGCAGGAAGAGCTCTCCAAGGCCTACAGCGAGGCCGGTCAGGCCTTCTACCAGCAGCAGGCGGCGGAAGGGGCGGCTCAGGAGCCGGGCGCGGCACCGGCCGGTGAGCCGGCCGCCGCCGGCGCAAAGCCCGATGACGTGGTCGAAGCCGACTACGAGATCGTGGACGACAAGAAGTAACCGCGGCACCGTCCGACCGAGGCACCGGGCTCCCGCGGAAACGTCCGCGGGGGTCCGGTGTCTTATCGTTTCGCGGGTGGCAGCGCCGCCCGGCAGTAATATTCCCCCAGTTCCAGCACCGCAGCTCGTACCGTATTCACCGGGTTCAGACACATGGCATCTCGTTTCTCCCGATTCCGTTTCGCCACCGCGGCCGTCGTCAGCTTCTCCGCGGGCGTGCTGTTCGCGTCCGGCATGGACTGGACGAAGGTCGTCTGGGCGCAGGGCGGCACCACGCCCCGCAGCGCCAGCGTCCGCGGCCCCATGGCCCCGGAAGGCAGTTCCTTTGCCGACATCGCCGAGCGCGTCACGCCGGGCGTTGTCGCGGTGAACACCACGCGCACGGCCCGCCCGCGTCCGCAGGCGCGCGGCCGCGCCCCGCAGGGCATGGAAGACTTTCTCGAGCAGTTCGGCCCGCAGCAGCCGCAGCAGCAGCGCGGCGAGGGCTCGGGCTTCATCGTGACGGCCGACGGCTACATCGTCACGAACAACCACGTCGTGGCCGACGCCGATCAGGTGTCGATCACGCTCAGCGACGGTCGCACCTTCAAGGCCAAGGTGATCGGCACCGACTCCACCACCGACGTCGCGGTCGTCAAAATCGACGCCAAGGGGCTCCCCACCCTGTCCATCGGCAACGATGAGAACACGCGCATCGGCGATTGGGTGCTGGCCGTGGGCAACCCGCTTGGCCTCGATTTCACCGTGACCGCCGGCATCATCTCGGCCAAGGGGCGCGGCTCCGAAATCCAGCTGCCGAACGCCGGCAACTTCACGATCTCCGACTTCATCCAGACCGATGCGGCGATCAACCCGGGCAACTCGGGCGGACCGCTCATCAACCTGCGCGGCGAAGTGATCGGCCTGAACAGCGCGATCGCCAGCCAGACGGGCTACTACTCGGGCTACGGCTTCGCCATTCCCATTACGCTGGTGAAGGCCGTCACCGATGACCTGATCAAGGAAGGGCGCGTGCGCCTGCCCGTGATGGGCGTGTCGGTGGGCCGGATCGATCCGGAAGATGCGGGCATCAACGGTCTGGCCCGGGTGGCTGGCGTGAAGGTCGCCGGATTCAACCCGGCCGATGGTGGCCCGGCCAAGGCGGCCGGCATCGAAGTGGGTGACATCATCATCACCGTGGACGGGAAGCCGGTGGACCGGGTGAGCTCGCTGCAGCGCGTGGTGCGCTCGCGCCGCGTGGGCGACCTGGTGCCGGTGGAAGTCATGCGCTTCGGCACCAAGAAGAGCTTCAAGGTCAAGCTGGTCGAGGCCGAGGCCATCGGACGCCTCGCCGTGGTCACCGACGTACCGGAAGCCAAGGCGAATCCGTCGGCGGGCAAGATCGGGATTTCGATTGAGGCCGTGCCCGCCGATGTCGCCGAGCGCATGAAGCTGGCGGGGCGCGGCGTGCGCGTGTCCGACGTGGCGGCCGACGGCCCCGCGCGCGACAAGCTGGCGCCGGGCAGCGACATCGTGCTCGAAGTGCTCTACCCCGCCCCGCGTCGCGCCGTGAAGAGCGTGGGCGATTTGCAGGGCGTGCTCGCGGGGCTCAAGGACGGCGACTACGTCAGCCTGCTGGTGCGCAACATGGACCCGCGCGTCGGTGAACGGGTCGTGAACATCCGCGTGGGCGGCTGACCCGCCGGACGGTGGTGCGCCCGGCTCCTCGGCGCGCCACCGTCCGCTGACGCCGGCGGTTTACGCCGGAAGCTCGGGGGCCACAACCACGCGGTTGCGCCCCTGCCGCTTGGCCTCGTACAGCGCGGCGTCCGCCGCGGCACACAGCGCAGCGGACGTCGCGGCGCGCGAGGGGAGGCACACCGCGACCCCGATACTCACCGTGACGTGCGGGTCCACCGGCGAGGCGCGATGTGGCAGCGCCGCCGCCAGCAGGTCGGCACAGATGCTCTCGCCGATCTGCCGTGCGCCCTCGGCGCCGGTGTGCGCCGACAGCACCACGAACTCCTCGCCGCCGTAACGGGCCACGAGGTCCGTGGGACGGCGCACGGCGCCGCGCAACACGGCCGCCACCGCGCGTAGCGTGTTATCGCCGGCGGCGTGACCGTAGCTGTCGTTGTACGCCTTGAACGCGTCCACGTCGAGCATCAGCAGTGCCAGCGGCTGCGCGGCGCGCTCCCCACTGCTCCACATCTCGGCGAGTACCTCGTCGAAGCGACGTCGGTTCGCCACCCCGGTGAGGGCGTCCATCGTCGCGAGCTGTGCGAGCTGGGCATTAGCGTCTGCCAGTTCACGGGTGCGCGCGCGCACCTCGGCATCGAGTTGCCGCTCGCGCTCCCGTAACCACTGATTGTTGGCGCGGACGCCCAGCAGCTGGCGGATCACCAGCAGCAGCGCGAGCCCCGCCGCGCCCGCGACCAGCGTGACGTTGGTGCGTCCGGCCACGGCTTCCTGCCCCATGGCGATCACGGCCACCGTGAGCGCCGCCGCACTCACCGGCGGCAGCGGCGAGTCCGTGCCGGCCAGGGCGGCCGGAGGCAGCCCGGCCGCTGTCCGTCGGAACGTCTGCGCGAGCCACAGCAGCGCCAGCAGCCCGGCCCCGTGGCACAGCGCCGTCGTGTACGCCATCCACGGCTGACGCACGACATAGAACGACACCCCGATGAATCCGTCGCCGATGAACGTGGCGATCACCGCCAGCACCAGCGCCCGGCGGGCCACCGGGCCCAGAAGCGCGAGCCCGCCACGAAACCGGGCCAGCACACTGATGAGCATCGCCGCGTCGAGCACGGGGTAGGCGATCTCGGTAACGGCCCCCAACCAGACGCCGTAGCCGCCGTACTGCGGCGCCGGTCGGATGAGGTAAAACCACACCACGAGCCCGAACCCACCGACGGCCACCGCGATGTCCAGCGCCGTCGTGGCAGGACTGCGCCACTGACTCGTGCGCGGCAGCAGGAGGACGCCCACGATCACCAACACATAGGCCAGCAACTGGGCCACGTCGCCGAACGGCAGTACGCCCGGATAGCCGCCGATGACCGCGGTGCGGAAGAGCAGCGCCGAGAGGAGATCGAGCAACACGCTGCCCGCCAGCAACAGCAACAATCCACCGACCGGCGTCTGCCGATGGCGCTGCCACGCGGCCGACATCACCCACGTCACCAGCAGGCGCGCCGGCACATCGATCGCGGCCGCGGCCACCGCCAGGCCGCGCGCGTTCGCCATGAGCGGCGCACTCAGTGCCCCGAGGCCCAGCAGGACAGCGACGAGCACCTGCGTCCGTCGCTCGGCGGCAGACGGCCCGGCATCGTCGGGCAGCATGAGGTCGCGGGGTACGAGTGACACGAAAGTCCCGAGTGGGCGGGGGAAGGCGTGGATGGCGTGAACGCACACCCAAGCTATCGCGGCCGCGGGCCGGTCGCGTCGGCTGGGGGGTGCCCCGTTCCCTGGGCACCACCCGGCCGGAGTTCTGCCAGCGCCAGCGGTACGTTACCTTGCCGTCGCACCGTTAGCGGACGTGGCGAAATTGGTAGACGCACCAGCCTTAGGAGCTGGCGGGGCGACCCATCCCGGTTCGAGTCCGGGCGTTCGCATTGTGGCGCAGCCGTCGACGACCTCGACGGCTGCCCGGTCTCCCGCGTGTTCGCGGTTACCGTCCGCAGCCGCGCATCCGGACCGCGCTGATCCGCGTGGAGTACGCGGTATCCCCCGCGCGCAGGTAGTCGCCCACGTACCACACCGTGCAATCGTCCACCGGATCGATGGCGGTTTGCGTGTAGTCCTGCCAGCGCAGCGTGGTGGTTTGCGACGCGCCGCCGTCGGCCAGCCGGAGTTCACGGAAGCCGAGCGTGCCCGGCGCGTGGGCCGGCGACCGCCCGGCGAAGCGCTGCCCCGGGAAATGCGACGCCCCGCCGAACGAGTAGCCGATGCCGATGTTGCCCAGCGCATCGATGGCCGGACTCGCCATCCACCGGAAGTCGCGGTCGGGGGCGAACGTCCCCTGTTGCGCCAGCGCCAGCCCGCGGTCGGCACCCACGCGCAGTTCGTACCAGCGCACGCCGCCGCCGCCCGCCGCCGTGTTCACCGCGTGCACCGCCACCAACGCCTCGTGGGTGCGGAAGCGCCGGTACACCAGGCGCGCCATGATCTTGTCCCCCTGCGCGTCGAGTCGCCGCTCGGTGCCGGGCTGCGGCACGCAGCTCGTGAGCTGTCCGCCGCAGAGGTACCGGTACGGCGCCACCGGCAGTGACACCGGCCCCTCCAGACGCGTGCGGCGGTGATCGCGCCAGTCCACGTACAACCGCCAGCTCTGCAGCGCGTCGGCGTCGATCACCCCCTGCAACTGGGTGCCGCCCGCCGCCACGATGATGTTCGGCGCACCGGCCGGTGGCCGTCGTGTGCCATCCAGGTCGGATGTATTGAGAAAATTCACGCCCGGCACGATCAGGCACTGCTCCGCCGCGTCCGCGCCGCGCAGCATCCGCGCGCGGTCGGCCACGCACACATGCTTCTCGATCACCTCGTCGCCGGTGCTGGTGGGCGTGTAGTACCCATCGGGCCACACCGCCGGACGCGGATAGTCGGGGAAGAGGGGCCGCGTATACTCGTATCGGTGCCACGCGCCGAACGGATCGGCCGTAGCGCTCACGGCGTAGCACATCGCGTACGCGCCATCAGCCGGCTCAGGCCCCCGCGGCGCGGCCACCGGAACCGGTGCGACGGCGGCACCCGCCAACGGCGGGACCGGCAACACCGCGGTGCGTGCCCCCGGCGGCGACGTCCGTGGCGCGACTTTCCGGAACACCGGCAGCACCAGCAACCACCGATCCGCCAGCTGGTCGTATCGCACCACGGCATCGCCGCTCAACTCCTGCTCACAGGCACCGCCAAAGCCGCGGAACACGGTGTTCGTGGGCACCGGCCCGTAGCGGGGAACACCCTGCCTGTCGAAAATCGCCAGTCGCGAATTGACGGTCTGCATCACATACCGGCGTCCCACGGCCAGTGAGTTGTCCGACGGATTGCGCAGCGCCGCCGTGCCATGTGGGCCGCGGAAGCTCGCGCCCAGGCCGTCGAACGACATCACCACCCGCATCCCGTCGTCCGCACCGGGCTCCCGTTGCTCCACCGCCGCCGACCCCACCGGTACGCCAGAGGCGGGCACGCCGGACGGCGGCGGAACAGGGGCCTGCGCAACCAGCGCCAGCGGGGCACACCACCCGAGGCACACACCGGCGAAACGTGGCAGCAGCATGAACGGTCTGGCGGGAGACGATGTAAACTGCGAGGATGCGCGACCGCATCGCGACGGGATCCTGTTCGCGGGCAACGATACCGACGGGCGCGACGCCACGCCACGCCACCCACAGGAGGCAGGGATGTCTGAACACGCCGCACGATGGCCGGATTTTCTGGTGATCGGGGCCGCGAAGGCGGGCACCACGGCCCTGTTCAAGGCGATCGGACGCCATCCGCGCGTTTTCCTGCCGTCGGCCAAGGAGCCACGATATTTCGCCTACCCCGACGCACCGCCCACTTTCAACGGTCCGTACGGCGCCGTCAACGCCCGCCGGGTGATGTCCGACCGGGCCGCCTATCTGGCGATGTTCGCCGACTGCCCGCCCACCCACCTCACGTTCGAAGCCAGCAACGAGTATCTGGTCAGCGAACGCGCGCCGGCCGCAGCGGCCCGCCTGATCCCGTCGGCCCGGCTGATTGTCATGCTGCGTCATCCAGTGGAGCGCGCCTTCTCGCACTTTCTGCATCTCACGGCGGAAGGCCACGAGCCCTGTCGGTCGTTTGCCGAGGCGTGGGACGCCTGCGACGCACGGGCCGCCGAGGGCTGGATGCCGGTGTTCAACTATCGGCTCCGCGGCTTCTACGGCGTGCAGCTGTCGCGGTGGCTGGATCATTTCCCCCGCGAGCAGCTGCTGGTGCTGTTCTACGAGGACTGGCGGACGCGTCCGGCGGACGTGCTCGCGCAGGTCTGGCAGCACGTCGGTCTCGAACCGATCGCCACCCCCGCGGTCACCAAGGAAAACGTCTCTTCCCGGCAGCCCCGCTGGCCCTGGCTGAATCGCCACATGACAAACCAGGAAAACCCGGTCCGACGGCTCGCGCAGCGCACGCTGCCGCTTCGGGTCCGCGACGCCATCACCGCGGCCGCGGGCGCCATCAACCTCAAGCCGGGTCCGACGCTCGATCCGGCCCTCCGCGCCCGCCTCGCCGTCACCTACGCGGAGGACATGACGCGCGTGGAAGCCATCACCGGGCGGGATCTCTCCGCGTGGCGATCATGAGACACGGCGGCGCCGGCGGACGCCAACGCCCCGCAGCGCCACGCGTATCTTTCACCGTGCGCCCGTTACCCGGCGGGCGCGCGCCCCTTCCACCGCGAGAGCGGCCCATGCCCGTCTACGTCTACGAAACCATCCCGCAGTCCGGCGCCGACCGGCCGCAGACCTTCGAACTGCGCCAGTCGATGTCCGAGCCGTGCCTTACCGCGCACCCCGACACCGGCGCGCCGGTGCGTCGGGTGCTCTCGGGCGGACTCGCGACCTTCACCGGCGGCGCCGCCACCGCGGCCCCGATGCGGAGCGGCGGGGGCGGGTGCGGGTCCGCGTGCGGCTGCGCCTCCTGAGCCGCCGGTAATCTCCCGATGCTGGCGGGCGCGGTCGCGATCGAGCAGTGGGACCTCGTGGAGCCGTTCGAGATCGCGCGCGGCGTGATCGCGGCCCTCCCGGTGGTCCTGCTCACACTCACCGATGGCCATGGGCGGGTGGGGCGGGCGGAGGCCGCCGGTGTGGACTACGACGGGGAGACCCCCGTGCGGCTCCAGCAGCAGATCGACGCCGTGTTGCCGCTGGTGGCGGCCGCGGCACCCGATGGGCTGGTGCACGACGCCACCCTGACGGCACTGCAGGAACTCCTCCCCGCCGGCGGCGCCCGCAACGCCCTCGACTGCGCCCTCTGGGACCTGCGGGCCAAGCAATCGGGGGTCCCCGCGTGGGAGCAGGCCGGACTTCCCCCGCTGCGTCCGCTCACCACCGTCTT
>CANJOX010000153.1 GCA_947475795.1 Gemmatimonadota bacterium | reverse complement strand
TCTGGCGCAGGATTTCCGAGGCCTTGATGATGCGCGACAGGTCAGCGGTGCGATTGAGAGGCACGCGAACCGTGCGCCCCTGTCGCGCCAGCGACGAGAGGATGGCCTGGCGAATCCACCACACGGCGTACGAGATGAACTTGACGCCCTGATCGGGATCGAACTTCCGCGCGGCCGTCAGCAGGCCGACGTTGCCTTCGCCGATCAGATCGATGAGCGGCAGGCCACGGTTTTGATACTTCTTGGCGACCGAAATGACGAAGCGGAGATTGCGCTTGACGAGCTCCTGCAGCGCATCCTGATCACCGGCACGGATCTTCTTCGCCAACTCGATCTCTTCCGCGGCTTTCAGCAGCGGATAGGTGCTCACCTCGTACAGGTACTGGTCGAGGATGTCGCGTTCGGGTTCGGTCGGCGCGATGCCGGCGGGGGCCGCACGACGGCGCTTCCGCTTGACGTCAGTCATGAGTGTCTATGGTCCTCGGGACGGGACATCGTCCGCGTTGCTAGTAACAAGGGAGCTTCGATCAAACTCGGCGCGCATGACCCCAGCGCCGGGTAGCCATGCAACCTTACGCGTCAGAACGAAAATCGCTAGGTCGTTCGAAAGTCTTCTGCTTGACGAAGAGGGTACACCTGACTAGACTGCGCGTTCCTGATGCCCCCGCTGGCAGACCCGACGTACTGGGTCGTCTGGCGCCGGCATCTCGGCCGGGGGCGTAGCTCAGTTGGGAGAGCGCTTGAATGGCATTCAAGAGGTCAGGGGTTCGATTCCCCTCGTCTCCATCCCGGTGCAGCTCGCGTTGGCGTGTTTGATCGATGAACGCGTCTGGAGACAATCCGGTTCCGTCTGCGTCAGCAGTCGGGTAGGTCTGCGGGAATAGCTCAGTTGGTAGAGCACAACCTTGCCAAGGTTGGGGTCGCGGGTTCGAGTCCCGTTTCCCGCTTTGTAGTACACCGATGTCTTGGGTCGTTAGCTCAGTTGGTTAGAGCGCCACGTTGACATCGTGGAGGTCACAAGTTCGAGTCTTGTACGACCCATATGCTGGTCTGCTGGTGCAGGTGGTGGTGTTGGACAGCCTGGCGGGTGCTTGCCGGTAGCATGGGCAAGCGTGCTCGACTAGGTTCCGGGACTCTCTCTTGGGAGAGGCTGTGCGCGGGTCGTGGTGCATCGGAGTTTTGCGCCTATAGCTCAATTGGATAGAGCATCTGACTACGGATCAGAAGGTTGGAGGTTCGAGTCCTTCTAGGCGCGTAGTGGTTGTGATGCAGTGGGCACCATGACGTCGCACGGGGCGTAGCTTAGCCCGGTAGAGCGCCTGCTTCGGGAGCAGGAGGTCGCAGGTTCAAATCCTGTCGCCCCGACTGATATAAGTAGAAGCCCCGCAACGACTTCGGTCGCTGCGGGGCTTTGGCTTTCGGCGGCTGAGATTGCGCTAGTCCAGCACGGCCAAACCGTGTTTCTTCACCACCGACAGCATCTTGAGCGCCACGCCGCTCGGCCGCTTGGCCCCGGTCTCCCACTTCTCTACGGTGCTGGCGCTCGTGTTCAACCGTCGGGCGAACACGGCCTGACTGACCTTTGCCTTCTCTCGGAGCTTCTTGATCTGCGCCGGCGCCAGCGGCTCCGGCGCACTCAGCGCGGCGTCGTCGAAATGGCGCATCGTAGTCTTGCCAAGGGCGCCCACTTGGTGGAGCGCCGCCGCGGCGGAGTGAATCGCCTCGAACGCGTCGCTCGTGTACTTACGACTGGTCGCCATGACCGATCGCCGACTTCCGGGCCGCCTTGGCGAGCCAGGCGGTTTTGAAGACGCGGGAGGGTCGGGGTGCGCCAGCCATGCATCTACTGTAGCACTAAGTGCTACACAGAGCAAGACGGTCGAGGTCCCGACGGCGTCACCACGGGGGACGTCGCCATCGGGAGCAGGAGGTCGCAGGTTCAATTCCTGTCGCCCCGACTGATATAAGTAGAACCCCCGCAACGACTTCGGTCGCTGCGGGGTTTTTCTTGGCACTATGCTTTGCATTGCCAAGTACTTGACGTCTCGACGAAGAGCATGGCATACTCCCCGCGTACGCTCTGACGCCCGTTTGCACTCCAGAGCTTTATGAAACCAAGTACTTCACACCCAACCATCGCGTGATGCGCGCCCACGCCCGCCCCATCGCCCTTGCCGCGCTCGCCGTCGCCTTCGCCGGAGATCTCCTCCTGCGCGGCGGGGAGTCCCGCCTTGGCATCACCCTGCTCGTGGCCCTCGTGGCGGGCACCGCATGGTTGATCGGTCTGCGCACCAATCCGGCCAACGACCCACGCGAACGCACGCTCCTCCTGGGGGGCATGATGCTGGCCGCGACCGGGCTGGTGCTCCGTGACGCCGAGGTGCTGTACGCCATCGACATCCTATCGGTGCTCGCCATGGCAGCCCTCGCCGTCTGGCGGGGAGGCGGGGGGCGTGTGGCGCGGCTGCAGGTGCTCGATGCCCCGAGAGCGGCGCTCCTCACGGTGCTCACGGCGGTGCTGAGCGCCCCCGAGGTGCTGCGATACGCCGTCCGCACCGGCGACGGTGTGGCCGTCGGTGGCGAGGGCACGGCGCATGATCAGACCGGTCACGCCCCTGCCATGCGCACCCGCCCGCTCGCGATCGGGATGGTCCTCGCGGCCCCGCCCCTGCTGCTCGTGCTCGCGCTGCTCACCGCAGCCGACCATGTGTTCGGCCGCGCCCTCACGAGCCTCGGCGACATCGTCGCCCGCGACGGCATGCAGCATCTGGTGACGATCGTGGTCCTGGCGTGGATCACCACGGGGTGGCTGCGCGGCACCCTCGATGGACCGGCCGTGGTCCGACTCCCCGACCTACGCTCCCCCGGACTCCCGTTCGCGAGCGCCGGGGTGGCCTTGTACGGGCTCGTGGCGCTCCTCACGCTCTTTCTGGGCACGCAACTGCGCGTGCTCTTCGGTGGCGCGGCGTACCTGCGCGCGACCGTCGGCCTCACGGTGGCCGAGTACGCGCGCGAGGGGTTCCTGCAACTCGTCGTCGTGTCCGGCATCGTGCTCGCCACGCTCGTGGCCGCCGATTGGCTCCTGACGCCGACCGACGGCGCCCGGCGGCGCTACCGCACCGTCGGTGTGGCGCTCATGGTGCTGGTCGCGGCGCTGCTGGTGTCCGCCGCGGCACGGCTCGCGCTGTACGTCACCCACTTCGGGCTCTCCACCGATCGCGTGGTTGCCACGGCGATCATGGTCTGGGTGATCGCCGCGCTCGCCACCTTTTCGGCCACCATACTCCGCGGGCGCCGCGCTCAATTCGCACCGGTCATACTGCTCGTGACCATCGGCTGGGTGGCGCTGCTCAACCTGGCCAACCCGGAGGCCATCGTGGCGCGCGTGAACCTGGCCCGCGCCGCCGACGGCTACGCGTTCGATGCCACCTACCACGCCACGCTCTCCGCCGACGCGCTCCCCGTGCTGCGCGCCGGCGCCGCCACGTTGCCCGCAGCGGACTGCACGGCGCTGGCCCAGGGTCTGACCGCCGCGTGGGCGACGCGGCGCCCCGCGCGCCGCGACTGGCGCACCCTGAGCCTCCCCTATGCCCGCGCCGCCGCGGCAGAAATGGGGGCGCCGACGGACGCCGGCTGCACGCCCCCGTGCGTCAGCGTTGCGGCGTGCGTTGCAGCATCGCGGTGAGCTGGGCGGTCAGCGCCTCACGCACCCCCGCCGGCGCGCGGTCCGGCAGCAGGTTGGTGAGTTCGTGGGGATCGGCCTGCAGATCATACAGCTCGTCCATCCCCGTGAGTTCGTCGTAGCGGATGTACTTGTAGCGGTCGGTCCGCACGGCCTTGTAGCCCATACGGTTGATACGCGGGAACTCGGTATCCGAGTAGTACTCGATCAGTATGGACGCGCGCACCGGCGTCGGCTCGTTGCGCAGCGCCGACATCAGCGACCGCCCGTCCATGGCAGCGGGCACCGGTACACCGCCAAGGGCGAGCATCGTGGGCGCGATGTCCACGTTGCTGGCCAGCGCGGCCGGCGTTGACCCGGCCGGCACGATGCCCGGATAGCGCACGATGAGCGGGATGTGCGTGCTGGGTTCGTAGGCCAGACGCCGCTCCTGCGCGAGCCCGAACTCGCCGTAGAAGAAGCCCTGATCGCTGGTCACGATGAACACCGTGCGGTCCAGTACCCCTTTCGCTTCCAGCGCGGCGATCACCGCCCCGATCCCGCGATCGACGGCCAGCAGCATGCGCAGGCGATCCCGGACCACCGCGTCGGGGAGGCCGCCGCGCGGACTGCGCGGGTCGGTGTAGTCCACCGGGCGTTCGAGGGCGGGCTTGCCGGTGGTGGGCGCACGCCAGCCGGGCCCATGGGGAATGGGCTGATCGGCAAACGCGGCTTCGTCACCAGGGGCCGGTGGGAACGTGCGCACCTGCTTGGGATGAATTTCCGGGTGCGCCGCCTTTTGCGCGATGAACGCCAGAAAGGGCGTGTCGGCCGGTGCCGCCTTGATGAACGAGACGGCGTGCTCCGTGAGGATGTCGGTGATATAGCCCGTGGCCTCCGCCACGGTCCCGTCGATGTTGAGCGTGGGATCGAAGTAGACGCCCTGCCCCACGAAGCTCACCCAGCGGTCGAAGCCGGGACGTGGCGAGTCGTCTTCGTGCCCCATGTGCCACTTGCCGAAGAATCCGGTGTGGTAGCCGGCGTCGTGCAGCAACTTCGGAAACGTGACGATGCGGTGGCTCTGCTCCGCGCGCTCGCCGTTGTCCGTGATCCCGTTGCGGAAGGGGTACTGGCCGGTCATGAACACGGCGCGGCTGGGTGAACAGAGCGGCGCCGCAGTGAAGAAGCGCTGAAACGACGCGCCCTCGGCGGCCAGACGCTTGAGGTGGGGCAGGTTGACGAATGGATGGTTCACGAGATCGTCGTACCGCACGTCGTCGAGCAGCAGGAACACGATGTTGGGACGCGACGCGGCCGGCGATGTGTCGTTGCGGGTGCCGTCCGTGCCGGCGCCACCGGCGCAGGCCGCGAACAGCGCGAGTGCAACCGCGGACATCCATCGACCTGCGACGTAGCGAATCATCGGGCATCTCCGTCCTGGTGAAGGTGCCGATGCTGGCGGCACGCGCGATTTGCTGCCAAAGTATCACTTCACATCGCCGCGTGGGCGTCGGACCGATGCCCGTTCATCTTTCTGCCCTGCCGAGTGCCCACGTGATCCGTCCCACCGTCGCGATGCCCTACCGTCTGACCGCCTCACTGACCGCCTCGCTGACCGCCTCGCTGACGGCAGCGCTGCTGGCCGGCGCCACCGCCGCCACGGCTGGTGCGCAGGGTGGGCCACCGCGGGCCGGGACCGCCCCCGAGCGGCCTGCGGCGGCCGCACCGCATCTGCGCGCGGTGCGCGTGACGCGACCCATCACCATGGACGGTGTGCTCGACGAGGCGGCGTGGGCGGGCGCCCCGGTGGCCGACGGGTTCGTTCAGGCCGAACCCAAGACGGGGGCGCCGGCGTCGGAGGCCACCGACGTGCGCGTGCTCTTCGACGACGACATGCTCTATATCGGCGCGGTGCTGCACGACCCGGATGTGGGGCGGACCGTGGTGAACGATATCCGGAAGGATTTCAAGGAAGACAATCAGGACGATTTCGAAGTGCTGCTCGACACGTTCCATGACCGCCAGAACGGCTACGTGTTCATCACGAATGCGGCCGGCGCGCGCGCGGACCGACAGGTGGCCAACGAAGGGCGTGAGATCAACACCAGCTGGGACGGTGTGTGGACCGTCCAGACGCACCGAACCGACGACGGATGGAGCGTGGAGATGGCGATTCCGTTCCGTACGCTCCGCTACCAACTGGGCGACAACACGGAATGGGGGATCAATTTCGCGCGGCGCATCCGTCACCGGAACGAAGTGACGTACTGGGCGCCGGTCCCGCGTTCGTTCACGATCACGCGCGCCTCGGTCGCCGGCACACTGGAGGGGCTCGCCCTCACCACCAATTCGCGCGATCTGCGCCTCAAGCCGTACCTGCTGGGGCGCAGTGTGCGCGAGGCGGGCGGCCTGAAGGCCACGACCAGCGAAGCGGCGGGGCTGGACGTCACGTACGGCGTGACGCGGCACCTGGGGCTCAACGTCACGATCAACCCCGACTTCGCGCAGGTGGAGGCGGACGAACAGCAGGTCAACCTCACGCAGTTCAGCCAGTTCTTCCCCGAGAAGCGCGAATTCTTTCTCGAGAATTCCGGCATTTTCTACGTCGGTGACGCGGCCCGCAACAACCGCGTGCAGCTCGCGCCGACGCCCGACGAGGACATGCTGCTGTTCTTCAGCCGACGCATCGGCCTGTCGGACGACGGCCGCGCGGTCCCGATCCCGGCGGGAATCCGGCTGACCGGCACGGCGAACGGCGTGACCATCGGCGGTCTCGCCGTGCAGACCCAGCGCACGGCCACGCGTCCGGCCAATCGATACGGCGTGTTGCGGCTGCGTCGCAGCCTGCGGCCGGGCTCCGACGTGGGCGTGATTCTGCTGGACCGGGAAGCGACGGGTCCCGGCAGCGCGGGCAACTGGAACCGCGTGGCGGGGCTCGACGCGAACGTGCGCCTGCCCGGCGTGTGGGACTGGAACAGCTACGCCGTGGGCACGCGTACCCCGGGCAAGAGCGGCGGACAGTTCACGTGGCGCACGTCGCTCAGCCACGAAGGGAACTTCATGCACGTGAAGGCGGGCGTGCTGGAAGTGGGTCAGGGGTTCGCCGATGATCTGGGGTATTTCCGGCGCACCGACACACGGAAGTACCTGCTCGACTTCGGCCTGCGCCCGCGTCCGGCGTGGGGCGCGGCGATCGGCACGCGCGAACTGCACCCGCATGTGACGTGGAACTACTACGAGAACCTGCGCGGCGAGATCACGGCGAAGGATCTGCACAGCGGACTGACGTTCTTTCAGAACAGCGGCGCGTATTTCGAGTTTTCCGCCAACCCGCGCTATCAGCGCATCGCCTCGCCGTTCCGTATCAACCGGCGCATCGCCGCGATTCCGGCCGGCGGCTACGCGTGGAATGAATTCATGTTCAAGGGTGCCACGAACCTGAGCCGCCCCGTCTCCGCCACGTATACGTTCATCGAAGGTGGCCTCTGGAACGGCACGCAACACACGCAGCAGCTGCTCGGCACCGTCCGCCCGTCGGCGCAGTTCAGCACGTCGGTGGGGGTGTCGCACACCACGGCCCAGCTCACCCTGCCGAACGCCGCCTTCGAGGCGCTGCTCTGGACGGCCCGCGCCAACTACAGCTTCACCACGAACATGTTCTTCGACGGTCTCGCGCAGTACGATCCGCGGTCACATCAGCTGAACGCGAACGTGCGCTTCAACCTCATCCATCATCCGCTCAGCGACCTCTTCATCGTGATCAACGAGCAGAAGATCACCATGCCCGACGCGCCGCCGACCGGCCTGGGCGTAATCGTGAAGTACACGCAGATGCTGGCGTTCTAGCGCGTCGGGACGGCCGCCCGGACGCGCTAGTCGATCGGCGTGTGTGGCTCGTGGCCGAGCACCGTCTCCGCCCGGGTGGAGCGCACGAAGGGGAAGTACAGCTGGTGGTACCAGCGCTCGGGGCCGTGACGCCGGTCATCGTTCAAGCCGTAC
>CANJOX010000152.1 GCA_947475795.1 Gemmatimonadota bacterium | reverse complement strand
GGCGATCGCCGCGAAGAGCGTCCCCACCGCACTCAGGCCGAGCGAGGCGAGCAGCACGATCCCCACAATGATCCACCACGACGGACCGACCGGAAGATCGAAGAAGAGTGCCACGGCCGGAAGCGCCAAGGCCTGCACACACACCACGAACACGAGGTTCGCGATCACCTTCCCCGTGAAGATGGCCTCCCGGGACACCTGTGACGCCAGCAGGCCGTCGTACGCGTGTTCCGCCAGCTCCAGCCCGAAGGAGCGGTTCAGCCCCAGCAGTCCGGAGAAGGTGAAAATCACCCACAACACCCCGGGCGCGAGATCCATGGCCGGAATCCCGGTCGGATCCCACGTGAACCGGAAGATCACCACCGCCAGCACCGCGAACACCGTGGCCGCCAGAAACGCGCTCCGGGTCCGGAACTCGATCAGGAGATCCTTGCGGGCGATCCGCCACGCGTCGGCGAGATACGCGGGCGCCCGGTGCGTCGGTACAGGCGACGTCATGCGAGCCCCTCGTGCACCAGCGCGCGATACCGGGCCTGATACCCCGGCACGTCGAAACCATCCGCCACCACGGGCTGCTCGTCCACCAGCGCGCCGTCGCGCATGATGGCCGACTGCGTCGCCACGGCGAGTCCTTCGGCCAGATTGTGCGTCACGAGCACCAGCGTCGCGCCCAACGTCTTCAGTTCGCGCAACGCGTCCGTCAGCGCCTGCGCACCGGTCTCGTCCAACCCTGTGTACGGCTCATCCAGCAGCACCAGCTGCGGACCGTGCACCAGCGCCCGCGCGATGGACACGCGCTGCTGCAGGCCGCGGCTCAGAAACCGCACCGCCGTGTCGGCGCGGTCGAGCACCCGCAGCTGCGTCAGGGCGCGCGTCGTGGCCGCGTCGGCATCGATCACGCCCTGACACTCGGCCGCAAACCGCACGTTCTCCCGCACCGACAGCGCGGGATACAGCATGGCGTGATGCGAGATCAGCCCCACCAGCCGGCGCGTGTCGGCCGCCCCGGGCAGCGGTTGCCCGTGGAGGCGGGTCTCCCCCGAGGTGGGCTTGAGCAGACCACCCAGCAGGCGCAGCAGGGTGGTTTTCCCTGCCCCGTTCGGGCCGAAGAGTGCCAGACACGCGCCTTCCGGCAGCGCCAGCGACACCCCGTTCACCGCGCGCCGCCCACCGAAGGCGCGCACGAGGGACTCGGCCGTCAGGGCGGCGTTCGCGCCTGTTTCGTGGAGGGACTGCATGGCTCTACATTAGCAGGGAGCGCGGTCGGGGGCGACACACGGCCGGCACCCTTCCGGCGCACATTCCACCGCGCCGGCTCGCATCGGACACCAGGTTGCCATGAACGACATCGACGTGCTGTTGGAGGAAACGCGCTCGTTCCGGAGTACGCAGGAGTTCCGCACCGGCGCGCTGCTGAACGACAGCCACCTGCACACCGAAGGCCAGGACGACCCGGATGCCTTCTGGGCCCGCGAGGCGGCGGCGCTGACATGGAGCCGCCCCTGGGACACGGTGCTGGAGTGGACGCCGCCGCACGCCACGTGGTTCCGGGGCGGACAGCTCAATGCGTCGGTGAACTGCGTCGATCGCCACATTCACGGACCGCGGCGGAACAAGGCGGCGATCATCTGGGAAGGCGAGCCGGGTGACCGCCGCACCTACACGTACTGGGACCTGTACCGCGAAGTGAATCTCGCGGCCAACATGCTCAAGCAGCTCGGGGTGGTGAAGGGCGACCGCGTGGCGATCTACCTCCCCATGATCCCCGAAGCGGTGATCGCGATGCTGGCCTGCGCGCGCATCGGCGCGGTGCACACGGTGGTGTTCGGCGGCTTTTCCCCCGAGTCCCTGCGCGACCGCATCAATGACTGCGGCTGCAAGGTGCTGATCACCGCCGACGGCGGCTACCGGCGCGGGCAGATCGTGCCGCTCAAGCGCAACGCTGATGCCGCCATTACCGAGTGTCCGACCATCGAGCATGTGCTGGTCGTGATGCGCGGCCGGAGTGGCGTGGGCGACGAGACGTTCGCCGACATGCAGGAGGGGCGCGATCACTGGTGGCACCGCCTCAAGCGGCAGGTGCCGGCCTATTGCGAGCCGGAAGTGATGGACGCCGAGGACCTGCTGTTCATCCTGTATACGTCGGGGACGACGGGCAAACCCAAGGGGATCGTGCACACGACGGGCGGCTACATGACCGGCGTCACGAGCACCACCAAGTACGTGTTCGATCTCAAGGACGAGGACGTGTACTGGTGCACCGCGGACATCGGCTGGATCACCGGGCATTCGTATCTGGTGTACGGGCCGCTGTCCAATGGCGCCACGCAGGTGGTGTACGAAGGCGCGCCCGACTGGCCCGACAAGGACCGTTTCTGGGAGATCTGCGAACGCTACGGCGTCACGATCTTCTACACGGCGCCGACGGCGATCCGGGCGTTCATGAAGTGGGGCACGCCGTACGTCGAGAAGCACGACCTCTCGCAGCTGCGCCTGTTGGGTTCGGTGGGCGAGCCGATCAATCCGGAAGCGTGGATGTGGTACCACACCGTGATCGGCAAGGAACGGTGTCCGATCGTGGACACGTGGTGGCAGACGGAAACGGGCGCGATCATGATCACGCCCCTGCCGGGCGTCACCATCACCAAGCCGGGTTCGGCCACCATGCCGTTTCCGGGCATCCTCGCGGCGCTGCTCGACGCCGCGGGCAACGACATCGGCGTGGGCGGCGGCCTGCTGGCGATCACGCGTCCGTGGCCCAGCATGCTGCGCACGATCTGGGGCGATGACGCCCGCTACGTCGAGACCTACTTCTCGAAGTGGCCCGGGCGCCCCGATCTGTACTTCCCCGGCGACGGCGCCAAGCGCGACGCCGACGGCTACCTCTGGATTCTGGGGCGCGTTGACGATGTGCTCAACGTGGCCGGTCACCGCATCGGGACGATGGAAGTGGAGAGCGCGCTGGTGGATCACCCCGCGGTGGCCGAGGCCGCCGTCGTGGGCAAGACCCACGAGATCAAGGGGCAGGCGATCGCCGCGTTCGTATCCCTACGTGCCGGGTTCACGCCCAGCAGCAGCCTGCGGGACGAACTGCGCGAGCACGTGGCCACCAAGATCGGCGCGCTGGCGCGTCCGGACGACATTCTGTTCAGTGCCGATCTGCCCAAAACGCGTTCGGGGAAGATTATGCGCCGCCTGTTGCGTGACATCGCCGAGGGGCGCGCACTGGGCGACACCACGACGCTGGCCGACGCGTCTGTGGTGGCGTCACTCAAGGATCAGTACGAGGCGCAGGAGTCCTGACGCGTCACCGGCGTCCGGCCCTTGGCGCCGACGGCACGACTTTCGCAGGTCCGTGATGCCGGGCACCGCGGCGAAACACGGGCGCCTCGAAATTCGTCTCCACTGATCCTATGTCCATACTGAACAAACTCTTTCCCGAAACGCTCTTCCCCCGCAAGCTGTCGGCCGATGCCGAGCAGCGGGTGCGCTTGCTGCAGGCGCGCGCCGAGGAAGCGCTGATCCGGACGCACGTGGAGAACGCGCTGCTGTTCGTGGACACGCTCGCCACCGACGTCGGCTATGAGCGGGCGCTCGACATCTACGTGCGGGAGATGGGTGTGCCCGAGCCGCTGGCGTCGGTGGTGGCCACGCGGGCACTCGTGACGCTGGGCGATGCGCTGGTGCCGGCCGCACACGACGAGGGCACCGCCGAAGCGGTGCCCATGCCGGAACTGCGACTCGACGAGGCCGCGGCGCGACGGCGCCGGGGCTGACCGGGCGCGGCTACTTCGCGGCCGGCGCGGCCGGCGCGGCCGGCGCCGCAGTGGCCGGAGCGGCCGGAGCCGCCGCGCGGAGGCTGTCCACGACGGCCTTGATCTGGTCGAACGTGAGGCCCCCGGGATAGACGCGGCTGCCGATCACCAGCGTCGGCGTGCTGCTCACGCCGCGCTCGACGCCGGCGGCGGCGTTGGCGCGGATCTGCGGGACATGCTTCTGCGTGTCGAAGCAGCTGTTGTACGCGGCCATATCGAGGGCCAACTGCCCCGCGTAGCTGTCGAACACCTTACGCGGATTCGTGGTGGTCTGGGTGTTCCAGTCCATCTGTCCGGCAAAGAGCAAGTCATGCATTTCCCAGAACTTGCCCTGATCGCCGGCGCATGACGCGGCCAGGTGCGCCGCCATCGTGTTCTGGTGAATCGAGGTGAGCGGGAAGTCGTAGAACCGGAAGTTCGCGAGCCCGGCGTCGATGATGCGCGCCTTGACGTCGGGTCCCTGCAGGGCGGCGAACTGGCCGCAGCCGGGGCACTCGAAGTCGGCGAACTCAATGATCGTGACGGGTGCCTTCGGATCGCCACGCAGGTGCCCTTCGGCCGCGGGGAGCGGGGTGCCGGGGGCCAGATCGATCGGCTTCGGCTTGTTCTGCATCGCGTACCAGATGCCAGCACCGCCGACGGCGAGCACGACCAGCACGATCGGCAGGAATGCGTTCTTCGATTTCTTCGGGGTTGCCTTTGCCACGCGATCTCCTCGTCGTCATCCGGCGGCCTGCCGGTCGTTACCCTGATCCTTCCGTCGGCCAACGCGCGTCGCTGACCGGCCAGAGGCGATAAGCTATCCGACGCACCGCGGTCGGCGCTATCCTGCAAGGCATGTACGCTGAACATCTGCGGGTGCCGGTGGGCGCCGGGTCGCTGCACGTGGAACGGGTGGGACGGGCCGGCCCCCCGGTCGTCCTCCTGCACGGATTCGGCACCTGCACCTTCCTCTGGCGTGCCGTCGCGCCGCGGCTGGCGGAGGCGGGCTACACCGCGATTGCGGTCGATCTGATGGGGCATGGCGAATCCGATCGTCCGGCGGACGTGTCGTACGATCTGGGCGCGCAGGCGCAGTATGTCGAGCAGGCCCTGACGGCGCTCCGCCTGCCGGAAGCGGCGGTGGTCGGTCAGGATATCGGCGGGCTCGTCGCCCTGCTGCTGGCCGCGCAACGACCGGCGCGCACGCGGAAGATCGCCCTGCTGGAGCCGCCCGACCCCGACGATCTGCCCGGACCGGAGATTCGCATGCTGCAGCGCACCTCGGTGCTCTCGGCGCTCACGGCCAACACCCTGTTCGGCGCCCGGCCGCTGCTCGAGCCACTCCTGCGCCGGGCGGTGTCGTCCGCGGCGCACATGCCGGACCGGTTGATCGCACGCTATCTCGCCCCGTTCGTTGGCAGCGACGGCGCGGCGCAGCTGTTGCAACTGGCCAGCGCCGTCGCGCTGACCGACGAGGAGCGCCGGCGCCTTGCCGATGTGCGCGCCGATCTGTTGCTGTGGGTCGGCGCGGAGCACGCCGACCAGCCGGCCGGTCGCCTGCACGGGTGGCGCCGTGCGCTGCCGAATGGCACGGTGCGCCCGCTCACCGACCATCCGCTGGGCGCGCTCGTCCCCGAGGCGGCCCCGCTTGCTTTCGTGTCAGCGTTACTGGCATGGCTCGCGTAATCAACTCAGGACGCCACTAGGAAGCCGGTGGTTGATCCGTTATGATTAACAGGCTGATCCGGAGTTCCCCGGCAGCGCTGTTCGACGCACTACCCAGAGGAAATGGCCAAGCCCAAGCTTCGTCCGCGTCGTGATGCCATGGTGCCCTCTCCGTATCAGGAGGCCCGTGATGAGCTCTTTCAGCAGATCATGCAGTGTGGTGTGATCGGGTGTCACCCCGACGACCAAAAGGAGTGGTTCGACAACACGATGGAGTACCTCTCGGGGCGTTACCCTGAGATCAAGGCTCCGGAAATTGCCGAATTGCGCACCCTGGGTGAGCGGTTTGCCCAGCCGACCAGAAAGCAGGCGCAGGAAGCGGCCGCGGTCTGATCCAGGTGCCCCGGCGTCGGCCCCCCTCGTGGGCCTCTGGCGTCCGAATCACACCGATGCACCACATGATCCACGCTGTGCGAACGGCACCACGTGTGAGTTATCGAACGCCTCCTCCGGGAGGCGTTCGTCGTTTGGGATATTCGGCGGCCGGTCAGCGCTCGTCGTGGCGCACGCGTTCGCGCCACAGCATCAGTGTGTAGTCAATTGTGGCGATCAGCCCGAGCACGCCGACGACGCGCACGAGACCATCGACCCACGTGGGGAGCAGCAGCACCGCCACGAACGTCAAGAATTGCAGCGCCGTCACCACTTTGCCGAGCGGGCGCGCCCGGAAGCGGATCGGGCGCAGCCAGCTCACGTTGCGCGCCACGAACCAACCGATCAGCGACATGATGTCGCGGAAAAAGATGGCCACGGCCTGCCACACCGTGAGCTGCGCGCCCAGGACGTAGCCGATCACCACGCACAGCACGAAAAACCGGTCGGCGACGGGATCGATCAGGGCACCGAAACGCGACACCACCTTCGTCCGGCGCGCGATCCAGCCGTCCAGAAAATCGGTGAGTGCGGCCGCGCACAGCAGCGTCAGCCGTACCGGCACCACGTCAATGGCCAGAAACCCCATCGCCAGCGCCACGCGTGACGTGGATACCAGATTGGGCACCGTGAGCACGGTCGGCGTTTCGGGGTGGGGCATCCAGCAAACTACGTACGGCATGGCGCGGGGTGCCAGCCGCAGCGCGCCATGGGTATCGTGACCACATGACCGATCCGCTGACGCTGCTCATCCCCGGTGTTGCGTTGGCCGTGCTGGCGTGGGACATCGCGCTGGCCGGTTGGATCGCGGCGCGACGGGAAGCGCCGCGCCCGTTTACGCACATCACCGCGTTCTGCGGCTTGCTCGTCGCACCGGCGCTGCTCGCCTCTGTGGCAACCGGGACCGAAACGGGCGCGCGCGCGATCGGCGGCATCACATGGCTGGCGCCGCTGGTCGCGGTGGCCTTCGTCCTGCAGGTGCTGTATTCGCTGGGTCGCCGCCTCGTGTCGGTGGTGGTCGCGCTGCCGATCCTGCTGTACGACGTGGCCGTGGCGGTGATCGCGATCGGCGATTTTCTGGTGGCGCAGTACGGAGCGGCGCCGCTGCCGTTTCAGGCCGCGGTCGCCGCGCGCGACGTGATGATGGGGATGACGATCGGCCGCGCGGCGCTGGTGTCTCCACTCGCGGCGCTGGTCCCGATCATCGCCCCGGCGTATCCGGCGCGCTGGCGGCTGTCCGGCGCGGCACGCGCCCTGCTCGTGCTCGCCGCCACGGCGAGCTTCACCCTGCTGTTGCTCGAGTGGCCTCGTGGCATGGCCGCCGTGCAAAGCTACGCGGCCGTCCGTCGTGAGCCGATGCAGGCGCGCCCGGCGGGGGACTTCGCACTCGGGCTCCGTCTCTTCCCGGTGCTCGACGGTCCGCCACCGGCCCGCGCCGTGCTGGCCGATCGCCGACTGGCCGAGGCCTTCGCCCCCGAAATCGTCCTGATCGTGCTCGACGAAGACGGGTGGCGGGGGAGCGCGCTCGACTCGCTGGCGCGGGTGCTGCAGCCGTTGCGCGACGACAGTGTGCGCGTGGCGGTGGCGTTGCGCCTCAGTGGCCGACCCACGCCTTCCGACGACGCCGCCCGGCAGGCGGCGCTGGAGCGCGTGCTGCGGCGCGTCACGCCGGACGTCCTCTTCCCTGCGCTGCCCGATCCGCTGCCATCGGTGATCGGTGTGCCGTCAGCCATGCCGGCCTGGTGGCGGCAGATGCTGCGGCGGAGTGCCGAGACGGTGGCGCGCGTCCGTCCGCGCACGCGCCTCGCGTGG
>CANJOX010000151.1 GCA_947475795.1 Gemmatimonadota bacterium | reverse complement strand
TGCAGGCGCGTGACCGCGGCCAGCACGACCGGCGTGACCGTACCCGTCAGCAGGGACAGCGTGACCGTCAGATTCTGCGCGGCACCGTAGTGCCCGAGATGCGCCGCCGTCCCCCCCAAGGTGGCCAGCAGCAGAAAATCGAGGCGATCGAACAGGCGCGCGCCGATGGTGGCCAAGGCCATCGGTGCCGCCAGCGCGAACAGGCCGGCGCGCACACGCTGGCGCTCTGCCCGTGGCGCCCGCGGAAGCGCCCCCACGTGCCATCGGGCGAGCAGTAGCGTGGCGAGACTCGAGAGGGCGATGCCGCCGACCGCGCCGTCAATCGACCAGCCGAGTCGAACGAACGCGACCACGGCCAGCATCCGTGTGATCCACCGGACGGCCGACACCAGCGACAGCCACGCGTGCGCGCCGTTGGCCACCAGCACGCCGCGGTACCCTTGGGCCACCACGATCAGCACCAGATCGAGAGACAGCAGGCGCAGCGTCGGCGTGAGCGACGGCTGGCGCAGCGCGGCGGCCAGCCAGGGCGCCACCGCCAACAGCAACAGGCCAAGCACCGTCGCGAACAGCCGCTGCGTGTGGATGACTTCCGCGGCCACCGGACGCCAATCGCCAGCGGCGGCGACCGCCCGATTCGACGCGCGCGCGAGCATCGAGCCCGCCATCCACTGGAACCATCCCACCACCGTCACGCCGAGGCTGAGGAGGCCGTACATCTCGGGCCCCAGCTGTCGAGTCAGCACGCCCGCCGTCACCAGACCGGTCGGCAGGATCAGCAGTTCGGCCGCGAACATCCACGCCGATCCCTGCCACATGCGATCGGTCCGGGCGTTGCGCGTCATGTCGGACGATAGCCCCACGCGTGAGTCCGTACCAGCGTCCGGAGGCTGGTCACCCAGTCGCCCGCAGTCGCACCGGTAACCCGCCCCGTGGTTCGAGCACGATCGAGGCGCGGAGCGGGACGACCGCCGCCGTGAGCGGCTCCAGCCGGAAGCGCTGCAACAGGGCACGCACCAGCACGCGCGCTTCCATCCGGGCAAACGGTTCCCCAAGGCACTGCCGCGCACCACCACCGAACGGGAAGTATGTGAAGCGCGGGCGCGCCCGCACCGCGTCGGGGAGGAAGCGCTCGGGGTCGAAGCGTTCGGCATCGGGATACCAGTCCGGATGACGGTGCAGCGTGTACGGGGCCAGATACACCTTCTCGCCGGGTGCGACCCGCTGCCCACCCGGCAGCACGTCCGGCGTCACGGCCACGCGGACGTACAGCCACGTTGGCGGGTACAGGCGCATCGCCTCATCGAGTGCTCGCGTAAGCATGGACGGCGCGTCGCTACCAGATGCACCACGGGGCGCGCCATCGTCGGGCGCGGCGAGCGCGTCGCGGACCGCCTCCTGCACGCTCGCATGCTGCGCCAGCAGATGCCCCGTCCATGTGACCGCCGCCGCCACCGTCTCGTAGCCCGTGCTCGTCAGCGTGACGGCTTCGTCGCGGACCTGCGTGTCGTTCAGGCGTGCGCCGTCGCGCCCTTCGGTGCGTAGCAGCTGCGACAGCCAGTCGTCGCCGGGGGCACCGCGGAAGGCTCCGTCACGACGGCGTGCAATCTCCCGGTCGATCACGGCGTGCATGATCCCGCGTGCCGTGCCGTAGCGCCGGACAATCGGCCACGGCCACCGGTCGGGCGCGGGCAGGTTCGACGTGAAATAGTACTCGATGTAGCGGCGGCGGACGGTCACCGCCTCCGCAAAGCGCCCGTCGTCGGTGAAGTCGTCACCGAAGAGGGCGTGCAGCATGATCTGCTGCGACACGCCGAGCATCTCCTGCCACAGGTCGATCACCTGTCCATCGCGCCATCCGCACATCCAGCGTTCCGCCGTCGCTAGCACGAGCGCTTCGTGTCCGGCCACGACATGCCGGTGAAAGAGCGGCTGCACCATCCGGCGCAGGTGCAGATGCTCGTTCCCCGTGGCGGTGTGCAATCCGGCGCCGGAGAGCGCACGGCCGCTCGCCGTGGTCAGCTTCGGCGTCTTCTCGTACCGCTCCGCCGCATCGACCAGCACGTGCTTCACCGCCCGCGGATCGTTGAGCAGCCACGTGGGGCCACCGAGGTGCAGCCGTACGCAGTCGCCGTAGTGCTGCCGGCAGGACAGGAGGAACTGTGGCTTGTCGCGTAGGAAGGCGAGCGCATGGCCCACGAGCGGTAGGCCGCGCGGACCGCGCAGGGAGGCATCACTTATCACGCGTCCCCCGCGCCGTGCGGCGTGCGCTTCGACGCCGCAATGTCTTCGATGGCGTCCAGATAATCCGCAAACCAGCGATCGTCGCCGTAGTGCGCGATCACCCCCGCGCGCCCCCGGGCAGCCAACTCGTCGCGGAACACGCCGTCCGTGGCCAGTCGCTCGAGCAGCGCCGGTAACTCGGACGGGTGATCGTACACCAGACCGCCGCCGGTGCGCTCCACCGCCTCGGCGCTGCCCCCCGCGCGGCGCACAATCACCGGGACGCCACACGCCATCGCTTCGAGCACCGTGAGCGTGAAGACTTCGGCGCCCCACGACGGTACCACGACCGCCGTGGCCCCCGCGAACACGGACGCCATCTCGTCGTGCGTCACCGACGGCCGGAACGTGATGTGCGCGGCGTCGCGATACTGTGCGCGCAACGCGGGACCGAGCGGCCCGTCGCCCACGACCTCCAGCCTGAAATCGGGACGGGACGCCACCGCGGCCAACAGATCAGCGATCCCCTTCGACGCCACCAGCCGTCCCGCAAAGACGAACCGCGGCATCGCTGGGCGCGACAGGGGCGCCGCAACGGGCAGCGTGGCGAACGACGGCAGCACGCGAATCGGACGCGTAACACCGGCCGCGCGATGGCGCTCGGCCGTGAACGTACTCGGCGACAGCAGACAGTCCACCGACTCGAGGGAGCGCGCCACGTGCGCCCCCCACCGCCACAGCTGCGGCGGCACACCACTGCGTAGCGTGCACGACAGGCACGTCGGCGCATCACACGGTCGCTCCCCGTTCTTCCAAAGCACGTGCGTGGCGCACATGAGCCAATGATCGTGCGGGGTGTACAGCGTGACCGGCGCCCGGCTCATCGGGAAGACGCCCGGGCCGCCGATCAGCGACACATTGTGGAAGTGCACGACATCGAACGGCGCGTCGAGCACGCGGCGCAGGGCGCGGCGCAGCAGCCCCGGATGCCCCGTCTGCTGCACGATCACCGGCGCCAGCGAACCGAAGCCGCTGCGCAGCGCGACACGCCGAAGGCCGGGCGCATCGACCACGGGGGCCGCGGGCGACGGGCTGCGCAGCTCGTACGCATCCACCGAGTGCACCACGGTGACCTCGTGCCCACGGCGCACGAGCCCCTCGCAGATCGCCTGTGTCAACACCGCATCGCCGCCGTAATGATATGGCGGGTAGAAGGTGGACACATGGCAGAAACGGAGTGCCTTCACGTCGCAAAGGTTCCGACACGTGCACGATCCGGCGCGGCCTCCGACAGCCGGAACACCGTCACTTCCGGACGCACGTTGAATCGCACCGGCAGGTACGTCCCCACACCGCGACTGATGTACATCCGCCGCCCGCCGGACAGCGTGAACGCCCCGCTGGTGTACCGCTTGTTCTGCACCGGCAGCACGGGCGGCGGCAGGAAGGGCGGCTTGCACTGCCCCCCGTGCGTATGGCCGGCCAGCACCCACCCGTCGTAACGTCCCCAGCCGGGCAGGTCGACGCTGTCCGGATTGTGACTCAACACCAACCGCGCCGCGGCCGGGTCCGCGCGGGCCAGGGCGCGCTCAGGCGCGAACTGCCCCGCCCACAGGTCGCCCATGCCAATGATCTGCACATCACCGGCAGTGGCCACGGCATTCACGAGCACGGTCACCCCGAGATTCTCGAGCATCCCCCGCAGCCGCGAGGCCACGGCCGGCGACGACCACGCCGGGCCGTAGTCATGATTCCCGAAGCTGACGAACGTCCCCAGCCGCCCACGCGGCAGCGACGCGTAGATCGCCTCGGCGTGCGCGATCTCCCCGTCATGGTGCGAAATCAGGTCGCCGGTCACCACCACGATGTCCGGCGCCAGGGCGCGCACCCGCGCAAACGTCTCCCGGACGTAATCATCCGCCACACTGGGGCACACGTGGATGTCCGAGATGTGCACCAGACGACAGCCGGCCAGCGCAGCCGGTAGGTGGCGGATGGGCAGATCGACCGCCGTGATCTCCAGCCACTCCGGCTCGACCAGAAACGTGTAGCCGGCCGTCCCCATCACGATCGCGGCGGCGCTAGCACCGGCAGTCAGGAGGAAGCGCCTGCGGGAAATCACGTCCATGGCGGCGTGCTGGGAGCTGACGGGAGTGGCCACGGCCGGTGCAACGCGCGTGCGGTCCGCTGGATCACGGGAATGTACGCGACCAGGGCACCGCCGCGCGCCCGCCCCGCGCGGCACGCCGTCCCCCGTTTCCGCCCAGCATCCCCAACGGCCCCCCGTTCCAGCGAGTAAATCTCCTGTGGTGCGCCCGCTTCCGGGCGCCGCCGTACTCGCCCTTCGGAGGAAGCAGGACATGGCTCTCGCATTGCGTCGGCTCGGACGCTGGACCGGCACGTGGATGCTGCTGGCCGCCAGCGCCGGTGTCGCTCAGGCCCAGATCAGCCCCCAGACCAGTCAGGCCGACGAAGGTCGCGCCAACAAGGGCAACTGGGCACTCGCCAATCGGTTCAGCACCACGGCGCTCCGCGCCATCACGTACACGCAGGCCGTGCAGCCCCGTTTCCTCGGGCAGACGGACACGATGTACTACAACTGGAAGGACCGGAACGGCAATCGCTTCATGCTCTTCGTGCCCTCGCCCACCGGCGGCACCAAGCGGCCGTTGTTCGATCCGGCCAAGCTGGCCGAGCAGCTCACGTTGCTCAGCAAGAAGCCCTACGACGCCACCAACCTGCCCTTCCAGACCATCACGTTCCTGAAGAGCCACAAGGCGTTCCGCTTCACCGTGGACACCGTGCGCTACGAGTGGACACTGGCCACGGAAACGCTGAAGTCAAATGGCCGCGTCGTACGCAACACTCCCCCGCCGGCCGACGAAGAGATCAACACGCAGGGCGGCGGCCAGGGCGGCGGCGGTGCCCGCGGCGAGTTCCGCAACTTCAACAAGGACAGTTCGGCCTTCGTGTTCGCGCGCATGCACAATCTCTACCTCGTGGAGAAGAGCAGCAACGACACCGTGCAGATCAGCACCGACGGCGCGATGGACTACTCCTTCGGCTTCCGTGACACGACCGAGAACGCGCGCCAGCTCGCGGCACTCGCCGGTGGCGGTCAGCAGACGGACGGCGAGCAGGACGACACCGACGATGCGAGCAATCGCGATCAGCGCATCCGCCCGAACGTGACGTGGTCACCCGACGGCAAATCTTTCGCGTTCGTGCGCCGCGACCAGCGCAAGGTGAAGGACTTGTTCCTCGTGAACGTGCTCGCCCAGCCGCGCCCCGTGCTGCTGCACTACAAGTACACGATGCCCGGCGAGGAAGACGTCACGCGCAGCGAACTGTGGACCTTCCGTCGCGGCGAGAAGGCCGTGAAGCAACTCAACGTCGCGAAGTGGAAGGACCAGTCGCTGATGAACGTGCATTGGCCCGTGAGCGGCGACAAAGTGCGTCTCGTGCGTCGCGACCGTCCGCAGCGCGCCGTGGATTTCATCGAAGTGGACGTCGCCACCGGCGCCATCAAGACGCTGCTCACCGACGCGATCGAAGGGGCCGCACTTGAGCCCAAGAACGTCGCCTACCTGAAAAAGGGCGGTGACTTTCTCTGGTGGTCGCAGAAGACCGGCTGGGGCATGTTCTACGTGTACGGGTTCGACGGGGGCGAGAAGCGCGCGCTCACCACGGGACAGTGGAACGCCAACAGCATCGTCACGATCGACTCCACGACGCAGCAGGTGTGGGTGTCGGGCCAGGGCCGTGAAGCGGGGGAACAGCTCTACCAGACGCACCTCTACCGCGTGAACGGCGACGGCACCGGCTTCACGCTGCTCGACGCCGGCAACGCGCACCACGCCTCCACCCTCGGCGAAAACGGCACGCCGAGCATCGTCTCCCCCACCAAGCGATACATCTACGACTCGTTCTCACGCATGGACCTGCCCTTCAAGTCGGTGCTGCGCGACGGCGCCACGGGGCGCATCCTGAGCACGCTCGAGGAGATGGATCTGTCGAAGCTGAAGGAACTCGGCTTCAAGCCGGCGGAAACGTTCTCGGTGAAGGCCGCCGATGGCGTCACCGAGCTGTTCGGCAACATGTGGAAGCCGTTCGACTTCGACAGCACGAAGAAGTATCCGATCATCACCTACGTCTATCCGGGACCGCAGACGGAAGGCATGACCACCGGCTTCAGCGTGCGCGGCCCGCTGATGCAGCTCGCGCAGCTCGGCTTCATCGTGATCGAAGTCGGCCACCGCGGCGGCACGCCGCTGCGTTCGCTGGCGTATCATCGCTACGGCTACGGCAACATGCGCGACTACGCGCTGGTCGATAAGAAGTACGCCATCGAGCAGCTCGCCGCGCGGCATCATTTCATCGACCTCGACAAAGTCGGGATCTTCGGCCACTCCGGTGGCGGCTTCATGACCGCCGCCGCGATGTTGCTGCCGCCGTACAACGAATTCTTCAAGGTGGGCTGGTCGGAATCCGGCAATCACGACAACAACATCTACAACCAGAACTGGAGTGAGTGGAACCACGGCGTGAAGGTGGTCGCCAAGGCCGACAGCGCCAGCGGTGCCGTGCGCGCCGGTGGCACCGGCGCCGCGCGTCGCGGCGGACCGGGGGCGAACGCCGCCGCGCGTGAAGTGGTCCAGGATTCCACGAACGCCGACAAGATCAAGTTCGAGATCCGCGTACCCACCACCGACGAACTTGCGGTCAACCTCAAGGGAAATCTTGCGCTCGCCACCGGCGATCTCGACAACAACGTGCATCCGGGCGGCACCATCCGCCTCGCGAATGCGCTGATCAAGGCCAACAAGCGCTTCGACTTCTTCATCTACCCCGGTGAGCCGCACGGCTACCGCGGCACCGGCCCGTATAACCAGCGCATGCTGATGGAGTACTTCGCCGAGCACCTGCTGGGCGACTACTACCGCGGCAACGGCGAGATCAAGTAGCCGCCGGTCGCGCGGTACCGCGGCGCAAACAAACAAACGGGCCGTGCGCAGTGCGCACGGCCCGTTTGTGGTTACGCCCGATCCTCGGTGCCCGTCGTGGGTCCACTGCCGTCAGTCGGCCGCCGGTGGGATGTCCACGAAGCGGCCGCCCTGCAGCCCAGTCCCGACCTGATGGATGAAGAAGGCCCGCACAGGCTCGTCGTCCTCAAACGCATCCCGGATCATGTTCAGGCCCGTGCAGTGGAAGGCATTGCAGATATCCGCCCGCATATCCCGGGGCAAAGCGCACCCATCGGAATTCTGAAAGACACACCCGTCAGTGAGGGTGCGCTTGGACAGATAGGCCACGTAGTCGGAGACGATGGTCTCGTCGTCCTTGTCGGGGAATCGCTGCAGGTAATGCAGCATCGCGTCGACGCCCAAAAAGGCGTGCTCTTTCCCCCGTCCGCAGCAGTGCCCGCGGCAGGCGGCGCACCCCGCACCGAGTACCGCCATCTGCCGCTGCGCCTGCACGGTCGGCGTCGGTTCAGTCGCCGGTGGCCGGTAGGTT
>CANJOX010000150.1 GCA_947475795.1 Gemmatimonadota bacterium | reverse complement strand
CGGTGAGTTCCTCGCGCTCATGGGCGCGTTCACGGCGGCGTGGCCGGCGCATCTCGACGGCAACAACCTTCCGCTGGTCCTCGCCTCGGTCGCGGTCACGGGCGTGGTGCTGGGCGCGATGTACATGCTGCGCTTCGCGCTCACATTCCTGTTCGGCGCCGTTCATGCGCCGCATCATGCGCCGGACCATCCGTTGCCCGACCTGTCGCTGCGTGAGAAGAGCATCCTTGGCCTGCTCACCGTGGCCATCTTTGCGCTTGGCCTCTTTCCAGACGGCGCGTTGCAGAAAACCGCACTGGCCGCCACGCAGTATCAGTCGCTGGTGACCACATCCCGCGTGCCCGCCCTGCCGGCCGCGGCCACGGAGGTGACGCCGTGATCGCCCAGGATGCACTGATGGCGATGCTCCCCGAGCATCTGTTGTTGGGTGGCGTGGTGCTGCTGATCGTGCAGGCCATTGTCGGGACGAATGCCCGCTCCGCGTTGTGGGTGGCACTCGGCACCGTGGTGGCCTCGTCGGCGGCGGCTTTCTGGCTGGCGAACGCCCAGTTCGCGGCGGCTCCGTTTGCCGGAGAGCTGTCGGTCACCCCAGCCGTCCTGCTGGCGAAGGGCGCCCTGCTCGCGCTCGCGGTGCCGGTGCTGCTGATGTCGCGCACCGACTTCAGCGACGGGGAGTTCTCCATCCTCCTGTTGTCGTCGCTGTACGGGCTCTGCCTGCTGCCGTCGTCGGACAGTTTTCTGGTGATGTTCCTGGGGCTCGAGTTGCTGGCGATGCCGGTGTACGCGCTCGTGCTGCTCGCCTTCCGGCGCCCGCAAAGCGCCGAAGCCTCGTTCAAGTATCTCGTGCTGAGCGGCGCGGCGTCGGCCACGTTCCTGATGGGGGTGTCGCTGCTGTACGGTGCCACCGGATCGATGAACGTGGACACCTTCGGGCAGGCGATCACCGCGGGCGATTTGCTCTCACGCAGCGCCGTGGCGTTGATCCTGATGGCGCTGTTCCTGAAGGCGGCGGTCGTCCCGTTCCACGCGTGGGCCCCCGACACGTACGAGGGCGCCAGCATCCCGGTCACGGCGTACATGGCCACGCTCACCAAGGGCGCGGTGCTGCTGGCGGCAGTGCGGCTGTTCAGCGGCGTGAACGCGTCGGGGCCGCTCGCCGACCTGCTGATGGTGCTGCCGCTGGTGTCGATCGTGTGGGGCAACCTCGCCGCCATGCGCCAGCAGAGCTTCCGCCGCATGATCGCCTATTCCTCAATCGCGCACGCGGGCTATCTGTTCTACGCCTTTCTGGGCGACGCCGCCGGCCGGCCGCAGGCGGTGCTGTTCTACGTGGTGGCCTACTCGGTGGTGAATCTGCTGGCCTTCGCGGCCATGCCGGAGAACACCGACGATCAGCAGCGCGATGCACTCGATGCGCTCAAGGGGCTCTACCACCGCCAACCGTTTGCGGCGGTGCTGATTGCCGTCGCCATGCTGTCGCTGGCTGGACTGCCGCCATTCCCGGGCTTCGCCGCCAAGTTCCTGATCTTCAAGAACGTCGTGGCCGCCGGCTACACCACCTACGCCGTGCTCGGCCTCGTGGGCAGCTACCTCGGCATCTACTTCTACCTGCGCGTGATCCAGCTGCTGTTCATGACCGCCGGTGATGCGGCACCGACCGAACAGCGCGCCGGTGGCATGGCGCGCACGGCGGGGGTGCTGTGCCTGGTGGGCACGCTCGCACTGGCGGTCCTGCCGGGGTGGGTGCTGGACCGGATGTAAGCGGTCGCAGTGGTGCGGTATCGAGAGGCCAGCGCGGGGTGTGCGCTGGCCTTTTTCGTTGTGATCCGACGGGCGCTGAAACTGCCAGAACACGGATCACACCGATGAACGGAACCAACACGGATAAGCAAAAGCTGTGATCGTCGGTGACCACCATCCTTCGACGTGCACACCGCGTATCCGTGTTGTTTCGGTGTAATCCGTGTCATCCGTGTTCCGGCTGTTGACGATCTCGCCGACAGCGCACCGATCGATCGGCAGGCCCCGAAACGGCCAGAACACGGATCACACCGATGAACGGAACCAACACGGATAAGCAAAAGGTCAGCGCACCATCGCGCTGACCTTGCTCATTGCGTATCACGCCAGCCGTGGATCAGCCGCCGGTGCCGAACTGCCGCGTGAACTTCACGAACAGTGACCGCTGCTGCGGGGCGCCGAGGTCGAAGAAGTTGTTGGCGCCGCGACCGTCGTTGAACACCACGAACAGTCCCGTGCCCGCCGTGTTCAACCAGCCGAAGCGGAGGTTGGCCGAGAAGATGTTCTGCTGGTTGTTGTACTGCGTGAGCGTCTGCACGAACACGCGGGGCGAGAAGAAGTAGTTCAGGCGCACCGCCTGCAGCGAGCGGATGAAATTGCCCTGCGGCAAACGCACGTCGTTGTAATCGGCCGTGAAAGAGCCCGAGAACGTAGCGCCACGCCGGACGGTGATCGTGCCGCTACCGCCGCTGCGGCGTCCCGTCCAGAACTGTCCCACGTCGAAGCGGCCCGTAGCCGTGATGTTTTCGCTCGGATCAGTGACGTAGTCCCAGCCGAAGGTCCCCCAGTCGTACTGGCCGGCGGGCAGCACCACGCCTGGCGCGATCGTGAACGGCGCCTGCAGCCCTTCGTGCGAGATGTTGTACTCGGGACCGAACTTGGTGCTGTTGGCGAGCTCGATCTCGGTCAGGTCGATATGCAGGTAGCCCGACTGATAGAAATTATCGGTCAGTCCGTACGCACTGCGGTAGCTCACGTGCGGGTTCCACTGCCGGAACCACGCCCACTCCGGCTTGCGCACCAGGCGCATCAGCGAGATGTCATAGGCGCGATAGCCGCCCGGCCGGCTCATGAAGCCCACTTCCGGATTGAAGGCGTCGCCGATCTGCGCGATGCGCGCGTTGTGATTCCACACGTTGGTCTGATACGCCACGCGGCCGCTGAAGGCGTTGGCATCACCGTCGAGGTCACGCGTGGTGGTGCGCGCCGCCCACAGGTCGCCCGTCCACCGCTGCCCCAGCCCGATGCGGCTGTCCACCGCAAAGGTGCGGTTCACGTCGCTGCCGTCGTCGGTGGCCATGCGCTGCACCACCATGGCGCCCACGCGTGAGCGCGCCGACAGTTCACGGGTGGCGCGTCCCACGGTGAACGACTGCCCCGCGTTCTGCGCGTCGGGGGCATCGGTGACCATCTGCAACAGCCCCACCGTGGTGCTGCCCACCCGCCCCGACAAACGGCCGCCGCCCAGAATGGACTGCGGGGTCCCGTCGTCGGAAATCCCGATGCGGCGCGTGAAGAACAGGTCGACGGCCTGCGGTGTGCCGGCCGAGAACACACCGGCGTTCTCGAGGAAGAACGGCCGCTTTTCCGGGAAGAAGATCGGGAAACGCGTGAGATTCACGCGCTGGTCGTCCACTTCCACCTGTGCGAAGTCGGTGTTGACCGTGAGGTCGAGCGTCAGCGCCGGCGTGACGCCGTACTTGATTTCGCCGCCGAACTCCAGAGGGCGCGACGTGGGCAGCTTCGCGCCGCCGCTCCAGCGCTCCTGCGACGCGCCCAGCACGTACGGTGTGACCGTGCGGATCCGGCGCACCGGCAGCGTGAGGTTGGCCAGATTCCCGGCCACCGAGAGGCGATACAGGTTGAACTGGCGCGGAATGAAGGCCCAGTAAAGCTCTTCATTCTTGCGTCGGATGTTGCGCGACACGTTCATGCCCCACGTCTGCTCGGCGGCACCCGACTGATAGCGCAGCGTCGAGAACGGGATGCGGAACTCCGCCGTCCACCCCAGCGAATCGATCGTGGTCACCACCGTCCAGCTGGCGTCCCAGTTCACGTTGAAGCCGCCCAGTCCGCCGGCCTGTGTGCGGTTCTGCCCCGCCACCTGCGCACCGCCCCCTTCGCCTTCGCGGATCACCTGTCCGTCGTACTCCACGCCGGCCGGGGTGGTCGCGAACACGAAGCCGTTCTGATTGTCGTGGTACGTGTCGAAGATGAACGCGATGTGATCGCTGTTGGCGAGCTGCACGTCGCGGATCTTCTCACCCGGCACGATCAGCTGCGGCTCGCGGTCGTACATGCGCGCGCCGATGTAGAGATTGACGCCATCGGTGGCCAAGCGCACCTCGGTGCGTTCCGAGGCCGGCACGCCCTCGTTCAGCTCCCGCTGCACGAAATCGCGGATCGGCGTCCCCTGCGTCCACATGGCCTCGTCGAGCTTGCCATCGATGGTCGGCGGCGTCGTCACGCGCAGCGTGCTGAACGTGGGCCGCGGTCGCGCCCGCGCCGCGCGCGCGAACGAATCCGCCACGGCGGCATCGAGGCGCACGGGCGCCGCAGCCGGCGGGGTGACCTGGGCATGTGCCGCGGGGGCGGTCGCGGCGAGGGCGGCGGCCGTGGCGACCATCAACGCCGAGACGGACGGAGCAACGGACGTGCCGGACATGCGGCGCCGCAACGCGGAGAAGAAAAGCAAAGGAAGAGGAGCTGCAGGTGGAAAGGGGGGTGCGGACAATCTAGGACGCTGGACAACCGCGAGCGATGAGTGCCTCTTTCGGCATGTCCATCGACCCTGCTCGCCGCCATTTTCTTACGTTCCTGGCCGGTAGTCCGCTGCTGGCCGCCGCCGGACTGGACGGATCCGTGTTCACCCGGTTGCTGGACGCCAGTGACGGGCCGCGCACGCGCCTCGACGACGCCGCCCTCCAGCTGGCGCAAGACATCCGCACCGCCGGCGAAGCGCTCGACGTCTTCGATTTCGAGCCGGTCGCGAAGCAGAACATCCCCGTAGCGCACTGGGGCTATCTGGCCACCGGCACCGACGATGACGCCACGATTCAGGCCAACCGACAGGGCTTCGACCGCTGGGCGATGCGCCCGCGCCGCCTGGTCGATGTGAGCCGGCTGGATACCAGTGTCTCCTGGTTCGGCACGCGCTATCCCACGCCGATCATCGTGAACCCCCTCGGCAGCCAGAAGGCCTTTCACCCGCTCGGTGAGATCGCCACGGCCCGGGCGGCGAAGGCCAAGGATCACCTCATGGTGCTCTCCACCGTGGCCACCACGTCCATCGAAGATGTCATCGAGGCGCGCGGCGGACCGGTGTGGTTCCAGCTATACCACCAGTCCGACTGGGCGATTACCAAGCAGATGGTAAAGCGCGTGGAGAAGGCAGGCGCGCCCGCGATCGCGTTCACCGTCGACCTGCTGGGCGGCAGCAACCGCGAAACCATGACCCGCGAAGCGCGGAAGGACACGCGCACCTGCACCAAGTGTCATCTGGGCGGCGCGCCACTGCCCGGGGTAAGCGGACGCGTGGACGATCGCGACAACCGGCGCAAGCCGAATCTGGTGGGCTACGAGAAAGCCACACCGATCCCGGAAGTGGGCACGCCCACCTGGGAGTTCATCGACCGCCTCAAGCAGTCCACCAGCATGAAGGTGCTGATCAAGGGCATCGTGACGGCCGAAGACGCCGATCTTGCCGTCAAGCACGGCGTGGACGGCCTGTTCGTGTCGAATCACGGCGGTCGCGCGGAGAACTCGCGTCGAGCGACCATCACGTCGCTGCCGGAAGTCCTGCTCGGCACCGAGCGGCGCATCCCCGTGATCTGCGACGGCGGTTTCCGTCGGGGCACGGACGTGTTCAAGGCGATGGCACTCGGTGCCACGTCCATCGGCATCGGCCGCCCATACGTCTGGGGACTGGGCGCCTTCGGCCAGGAGGGCGTGGAGGCCGTGCTCGGCATCCTGCGCAAGGAATTCGAAGTCGCGATGAAGCAGAGCGGCACCACGTCACTCGCCGCGATCACCGCCAAGCATATCACGCCCGCCTGAGGCGCGTGGGTGGACTACACGATGGCGTAGTTCACCATCATGCCCATGTCCTCGTGCACCATGTTGTGGCAGTGCATGAGGAAGCGGCCGCGATAGCGGTCGAAGGTGGCGGCCACGGACACGCGCTCGCCGGGATACACCAGCACCGTATCCTTGAGACCGCGTTCCCATGGCATGACGCGGGCGCGCCCCCCGACGCGCTCGATCACGTGGAACTGCACCGCGTGCATATGCACCGGATGCGGGAACGGACTGTCGTTCACGAACGTCCACACCTCGGTGTCGCCGAAGCGCACGGTTTCATCGATGCGCTCCATGTCGAACGCACGGCCGTTGATGTCGTGCTGCATCATCGCACTGTTGAAGTGGAACGTGCGCGTGCGCGTGGCCCGCTGCGGATCAGGCAATACCAGCGTCGGCAGCGGGCGCGGTGACCAGCCGCGCGGCGTCACGGCGCGATCCACGGTGAATTCCACCAGATCCATCGCGCCCCCCTGCGGCACGCCGCCCGCGCCCATACCGCCCGCGCCGCGCCCCATGCCGCGCCCCATGCCACCCATGCCCATCCCCATGCCGCCCATGCGGGCCGGCGAGGCGAACGGCGCCGACACCAGCGTGACGCGCGACCCCACGGGCAGGTGCGCAAAATCGACGAGCAGATCCGCGCGTTCCCCGGTGCCGAGATCCACCGACGTCACGGTCTCGGCAGCGGGGAGCAGACCGCCATCGTTGCCGATCAGCGTCATGACATGCCCGTTCGACAGCGCCAGACGGAGCACGCGCGACGTCGTGGCATTCACCACCCGCAGACGGTACGTGGTGGTCTCCACCGGCATCGTCGGCAGGCGGATGCCATTGGCAAAGGCGGCATCGCCGAAAAAGCCTTCCATCTGTTCGTGCATCGCCGGTTCGTACGCGAAGGTGCCATCGGCCGCGAGGCGTCGGTCCTGAATGAGCAACGGCACCTCATGCGCGCCATCGGGGAGCCCCAGCGCCTCCTCGGCCGCGTCGTTCACCAGCAGCAGCCCGGTCATGCCGCGATAGGCCTGCACACCGGTGCGGTGATGCGGATGCGCGTGATACCAGTAGGTGCCCGCGCGGTCGATCACCGGAAAGGTGTAGCGGTACGTGCTCCCCGGCGCGATGGCGAGCCGGGGATGTCCGTCAGCCGCCTCAGGCACCCGCAGCCCGTGCCAGTGCAGAATCGTGGGCTCGGCCAGCGCGTTCTCGAGCGTGATCGTGGCCGTGTCACCGGTACGCGCGCGGATGGTTGGTCCCACCGGACCGTCGCCGGGGCTCCACACCTCCACCGGGACGCCCGGCGCGATCTCCACCCGCCGCGCGGCCGCGCGGAGCGTGAGATTGGCGGCGGACACCTCCGGCGGCGGGCGCAACACCGCGCGGGCAAGATGGGGATGCGACCGTGGCCGCTTGGCGTGATACGCGGCCATCGCGGCTTCGAGCGCCGGCCCCCGGTGCGCCACCACGGCGAGCCCGGCCGCGCTTCCCAGCGAAAGAAAATGTCGACGGTCCATACGGCGAAGCATGCGACGCCTCGCATGACACGGTCATCCGGACATCGCCACCGATGTCGAGGGGATTCCCTGACGGCACGGAGCGGACGGACCGACTAGCATCGACCCATTCGAGACGCTCAATGGAGGACGGAATGCATTGGATGACCGTGTGTCGTACCGTGGTCGTGGCCGCGCTGTGCGCCCTGCCGCACGCGCTGCCGGCACAGCTGGCCGAGGTGAGTCCAGGCGCACGGGTGCGCTTCCGGGCGCCGTCGGTGGTATCCAGTCGTACCACCGGCACGATTCTGGCGCGTGCCGGCGACAGCGTGCGCGTGGCGCCCGAGCGCGGCAGTCCGTTCACCATG
>CANJOX010000149.1 GCA_947475795.1 Gemmatimonadota bacterium | reverse complement strand
GATCGACGTCCACGTGCGGCCGAAGTCCGTACTGCGCATCACGTACGGCTTGAAGTCGTTGCTGCGATGGCCATCGAACGTGGCGTACAGCGTGCCTTCGTTGTGGCGCGAGAACTGCACGCGGCTCACGAAGGTGGTGTCGGGCACGCCGGGGAAGGTGGCCGTCCTCGTCCACGACTTACCGTCGTTCTGGGTGACCTGGATCAGGCCGTCGTCGGTGCCCACGGCCAGCACGCCGGCGCGGCGCGGCGACTCGGAAACCGTGGAAATGTTGCTGAACTCGGCGGTGCCTTCGTGCAGACCGAGCACGTCGCGCGCCGGCACGGCGCCACGCATCGGCAGGACGTCGCGATCGATGTTCCGCGTGAGGTCCGGGCTGATGGTCGTCCACGAGTCGCCACGGTCGGCGCTCTTGAACAGGTGGTTGGCGGCCATGTAGAGCGTGCGCCCGGTGTGCCGCGACGGCACGATCGGCGCGCTCCAGTTCCAGCGATGCCGCTCCCCGTTCTTCGGATACGGTTTAATGGACTTGGTCTGTCCGGTGCGGGCGTCGTAGCGCACCACGCCGCCGTTCTGCGATTCGGCGTACGCGATGTTGTGATCGAGCGGATCGGGCACGTTGTAGAACCCGTCGCCGCCCGCCATACGATACCAGTCGGCGTTGGATGGACCGAAGGCGTTGCGCGTGCGGCTCGGACCGCCCCACGTCTGATTATCCTGCAGGCCGCCGAACACGTTGTAGAACGGCTGCGCGTCATCGACCGCGATGGCGTAGAACTGCGCTCCCACGATGTTCTCCACGTTGTACCAGGTGCGGCCGCGGTCGTTGGAGATGTCCACGCCGCCGTCGTTGCCCAGCACGATATGCTCGCGGTCTTCCGGATTGATCCAGAGCGCGTGGGCGTCGCCGTGCACACCACCGCCGCCCGCAAATCCGGTCCATGTCTTGCCGCCGTCGTACGACTCCTGCGAGTTGGCATTGAGACGGAACACGTGCTCGGCGTCAGTGGGATCGCAGCGCACCTGGCTGTAGTACCACGCCGTGCCGTTGCTGCCGTTCACCAGTTTCCACGTCGCGCCGGCATCATCGCTGCGATAGAACCCGTTGGCGGCGGCCTTGGCGTGCACGGAGGCGTACACCGTGCCGGGGCGCGAGCGGCACACCGTGAGGCCGATGCGACCGATCTCGCCGGTGGGCAGACCATTCGTGAGCTTGGTCCACGTCTTGGCGCCGTCGGTGGTCTTCCAGATAGCGCTCTCGGTGCCGCCGGGGAGGAATCCGTATTCGCGGCGCTCGCGCTGCAGCGACGCGGCGTAGAGCACGTCGGGGTTGGCAGGATCCATCACGAGTTCCGTGAAGCCCGTCTGCGCCGAGATGCTCTTGGTGTTGGTCCACGTCTTGCCGCCGTCGACCGTCTTGTAGAGCCCGCGGTCACCACCCGGTGCCCAGAGGGGCCCCATGGCGGCCACGTACACGATGTCGGGGTCGCGGGGATCGATCACGATGCGGCCGATGTGCTGCGTTTTGGGCAGCATCGGCTTGGACCACGTTTTGCCGCCGTCGGTGGACTTGAACACGCCCACGCCCCACGACGAACTGCGCATGTTGTTCGCTTCGCCGCTGCCCACCCAGACCACGTCGCCGTTGGACGGCGCCGCGGCCACGGCCCCGATGGAACCCACCCCGATGGAGTCGGAGACAGGGGACCAGGCGATGCCGCCGTTGGTGGTCTTCCACACGCCGCCGGTGGCCACCGCCACGTACATGGCGTTCCCGAGCCGTCCGCCGCGCAGCACGCGCGGGGCTTCGATCACGGAGATATCGGCGATGCGTCCACTCATGGACGCGGGCCCGATGGCGCGGAACGCGAGTGGGCGCACGAGCAGGGAGTCAGCCAGTGCCCCCTGCGCCGCCGCACGGGCGGGAAGTACCGCGACGGCGCCGGTCGCAACGGCGCCGGTCGCGATGGCGCCGAACGCCAACCGGAGCGTACGCGCGGCGGGGCGGGAAAACAGGTGAGGCATGACGGTGTGAGGCGGGGGGATTCGTCGGCCCGAGCGGCCCGGTATCGTGAAAAGTACGCGGCGGCGCGACCGCCCGTTGCCATCGGCGACCGCCGCGCCACGACGCGCCGCCGCGGCGTCAGTGCCCGTGATCGGCCATCGCGTCGCCGCGGGCCAGCGCGAGGTGGTGCGCCGCGTGGTGATCGCCCTGCACCATCAGCCCGATGAAGCCAAGGGCGCGGATGCGCGCGATCGCGGCCACGTCGGCGCTCTCGCGCGCGGTCACCACCAGCTGCACGCCGTCCGCGATAACGGTGCGCGCGATGCGCGGGCCGCCGCCGGCCGACACCATGGCGGTGTGGGCGGCGGTCAGGCGCCGGATCGCCGCGACCGCCTCACCCCGGCCGCGCACGAGAAAGCGCGCGCCACCCGCCACCGGCGTGCTCACGACGCGGCTGTGCAGCGTGATCTGGTCCATGTCGATCAGATGCCGCCGCAGGCGTTCGAGGTTCACCTTCGACCAGTCGGTGGCGGGATCGGCCTCCAGCATGGCCACGATTTCCGCGATCGCCGCAAACGCCGACTGCCCGCCCTGCAGCGGGACGGCCACCACCGTGGCGGGATGAGTCATCCCGGGCGTGTGCACATGCTCCTGCGCCGCCAGCGTGGTGACCGCGCAGCATGTCAGCGGGAGCAGCGCCCGCAGAGCGAATCGGAAGGGCATCATGAAAGGGATGGCGTGTCGGAGGAAACGGGAATCGTCCCACGGTCGGGGCCCATGCCCACGCTGTGTTCACCGAACGCGCGCCCCACCGCCGCCATCTCGCGTTCACCGTCGTGCAGCATCGGCGTGAGGTCACGGCGCAGCAGCCACTGGAGCAGGCGACTGGCGAGCAACGGGCGCAGCAGCGACGCCACCCGCAATGAGCCGGGCACGAACACGCGGCGACGGCGGCCTTCACAGGCGTCTTCGAAGGCGGCAGCGCACGCGTCGCAGGAGGTCACGGTACCGAACGGGCCGGGCAGACGTTGCAACGTGCGGCGGAAGCTCGAGAGGTCACGCGTGGCATCCCGCACCATGTCGGTATCGATCCACGTCATGTGCGCCGTGCCCACATCGACCCCGTCGGCCAGCAGCTCCAGCCGCAGCACGTTGCCGAACTGTTCGACGCCGGCCTTCGACGCCGCGTACGCCGACAGCCCCGGCATCGCACTGAAGGCCGCCGCCGACGAGACCAGCAGATAGTAGCCGCGTCGCGCGCGGATATGCGGCAGCGTTGCTTTCACGGTGCGCAGCACACCAGCGAGGTTCACGTCGAGCACGCGCACGAGCGCCTCCACGTCGGCCACGGCGACCGTGCCGAGACTGGCGATCCCCGCGTTGGCGATCACGATGTCGAGACCACCATGCCGGGCCACGGCGGCGGCGACGGCGGCGTCGAGCGCCCGCTGGTCGGTCACGTCGGCGTGATGCCAGCTGTGCCCGTCCCCCAGTTCAGCCGCCAGCGCCATGAGCCGCTCCGGCTCCATGCCCACGAGCACCAGCCGCGCCCCGCGCCGCGCCAGTCGACGCGCGGTGTCGGCGCCGATGCCGCGTGCCGCGCCGGTGATGAGCACCACTTTGCCCGCGAAGCTGGTCATGACGGCACCGGGTGGGAAGACGGCGCGCCGGCGTGCCGCGGCGCGATGACGTAGTCGGCGGCATGAAACTGCGACACCCGCCGGCGGAAGCGCCACGTGAAGTCAGGCCACAGGGTGCTGTTGCGGCCGCTGTGGTCCAGATACCAGCTCGCGCATCCCCCCTGCATCCACACGGTGGCCTGCATTTTGGCATCCACGTGGGCCACGTAGGCGGCCTGCGCGTCGGGACGCGGTTCCAGGGCGGCCGCGCCACTGCGCTCCAGATGCTGCACCGCGCGCACCAGATGCGTGATCTGCGATTCGATCATGTAGATCATCGATGTGTGCCCCAGCCCCGCATTCGGTCCGGGGATCACGAACAGGTTGGGAAACCCCGCCACCGTGGTGCTGTTGTACGCGGTGAGCGTCTGCCGCCACGCCGTGGCCAGCGACTGCCCCTCACGCCCCACGATGTACGGGGCCAGCGGCGGATCGGTCGGGCGGAATCCGGTGCCCAGAATGATCACCTCGGCGGGATGCGACGCGCCGTTGGCCGTGTCAATCGCGCCGGGACGCACGCGCACAATGGCCGACGGTTCCACCGTCACGTTGGGGCGGGTGAGCGCGGGGTAGTAGTCGTCGGACACCAGAATACGCTTGCAGCCGATGCCGTAGTCAGGCGTCAGCCGCGCACGCAGCGCCGGATCGGCGACCTGCGACACGAGATGCCGGCGCGCGAGATGCGTGACGAGGCGTCGCAGCGCAGCGTGGCGGAACGGCAGAAAGGTGAGCTCGCGCGTGGCGTAGATCGCCGCGCGCACGGCCTGCTGCGCCCCCGGCAGCGCGGTGTAGGCCCCGCGTTCCACCGACGAAATCGCGCGGTCGTGCCGCGGCACGATCCACGGCGGGGTGCGCTGGAACAGCGTGAGGTGGCCCACCGTGGGTTGGATCGCCGGCACGAACTGGATCGCCGAGGCCCCGGTCCCCACCACCGCCACACGCCGCCCGGCCAACGACACGTCGTGCTGCCACTGCGACGAGTGAAAGACGGGGCCGTCGAACGTGTCGAGCCCCTCGATCGTGGGCACGGACGCATCGGACAACGCCCCGGTGGCCAGCAGCAGCACCCGCGCGGCGTAGCTGCCGCCAGTGGTCACGATCCGCCAGCGCTGTGCCGCGTCGTCCCAGCGCGCCGACTGCAGCGCGTGCCCGAGCCGGATGCGCGGTGTGATGCCGTACTCGGCGGCCACGCGGGTCAGGTACGCCAGAATTTCGGGCTGGGCCGAGAAGCGGCGCGTCCAGCCGGAATGCTGAGCGAACGAAAAGGAGTAGAGCCGCGACGGGACATCGCAGGCGCACCCCGGATAGTCGTTGTCGCGCCACGTGCCGCCGAGCGCGTTGGCGCGCTCGAGCAGCACGACATCGGTGATGCCCTGCTGCTGCAGCCGGATGGCGGCGCCGATGCCGCTGAACCCGGCCCCGATGATGGCGACGTGAACGTCCATGTCCCCGTAAGCTACCGCCGGGGCCGGCGGATCACGAGCGCGGCAGGACGGCTCCCGCCGTGATGGCTCCCGCCCTGATGGCTCCCGCCCTGATGGCTCCCGCCTTGACGGGTAAGATATACATGATTATGTATATCTCTATATGCGTACTCCATCACATTTCTCGTCAGCCTTGCGCGCCGCCCTGCTCGCCGTCGGGCTCGCCGCGGGACCCCTCGTCGGCACGGCACGGGGGCAGCGCGCCCCGGCCGCGCCGGTCTTGTCACTGGCCGACGCGCTCGGGGAGGCCGACCGGTACGCCTTCGGGAACCGCGTCGCCACCGCCACCTCGGCCGCCGACCGCGCACGCGCGCGCCTCCCCCTCAAGGGGATTCTGCCGTCCGCGCGGATCGAAGCCGGCGTGATCCGCACCACGGATCCCATCGGCGCCTTCGGGACGACGCTCCGACAGCGGCTCGTGACACCAGCCGCGTTCGATCCGGCCCGCCTCAACAACCCGGCGGCGGTGACGAACGCGCAGGGCGGGCTGGTGCTCGAGGTGCCGGTGTTGAACGGCGACGCGTGGATGGGACTGCGTGCCGCGCGCGCCGCGGCCGACGCGACCGACGCGACGGGCGCCTGGACCGCGCGCTCCACGCGGGCGCAGGTGGTGCGCGCGTATTACGGCGCCATTCTGGCCGAGCAGCAACAGGCGCTGCTGGGCGACGCGCAGCAGGCGGCGGACGCCGGCGCACGGCAGGTCCGCAGCATGGTGGCGCAGGGACTCGTGACCAAGGCCGACGCGCTGCAGGCGAGCGTGCGGGTCTCCGAGGTCGCGGCGCAGCGGCTCTCAGCGCAGAGCGAGGCGCGCACGGCCCGCGAACAGCTGGCCCTGCTGCTCGGACGGACCACGGCCGAACTTCCCGTGCTCCCCGTCGCCCTCCCCGACGATGCCGCCGTACTGGCCCTCGCGGCGGCGGACACCGCGGCCGTGGCGACGACAGCCACCGACGACACCACATCCGTCACAGCCCGCGATGACATCCGCGCGGCGCGCGCCGGACTGAGCGCCGCCGTGGCCGACCGTCGGCGGGCGGCGAGCACACTGCTCCCCCGTGTGAACGGCTTTGCGCGCTACGACTGGAACGACCCGCGCGCGCTGTACGCGGGACAGAAGAACTGGACGGTCGGCGTGATGGCATCGTGGTCGCTGTTCGGCGGCAACAGCGAGCTCGCCGACGTGGCCGTGACCGGTGCACGCGCCCGCGCGGCGCGCGCCGGACTCGATGCCACCGTCGCCCAGAGCCGCGTGGAGCGTGACGCGGCCGCGCGTCGGCTGCTGGTCGCGATGCAGCGCCTCGCGCTGGGACGAGACGCCGCCGACCAGAGCCGCGAAGCGCATCGCCTGGTGCAGAAACGCTATGACGGCGGGCTGGCGACGATCGCGGAGCTGCTGGCCGCCGATGCGTCGGCCACCGGCGCCGCCCTCGCCCACACCGCCGCGCGCTACGCCGTCATCGACGCCGTCGTGGCGTGGCGTCACGCCGCCGGCGCAGATCCCGCCTCGTTGGCCGCCCTCGATCGGCCGTCCGCCGCCGGAGCACGCTGATGCCGACGCCGACCTGCTCGACCGGGGCCCGTACGCCGATGCCCACCGACCTCTCAGCGCGTGCCCGTACGCACGCCCTTGCCCGTTCGCACCGTTCCCCTGGAGTCCACGCCATGCCCGCTCTGCTGTCCACCGTTCCGATCCGGCGCCTGTCCGTCGTCACCCTCTTTGCCGCGGCCAGCTGGTCGCTGGCCGCCTGCGCAGGGGACACGACCGGCGAGCACGCCACCGCCGGTCGCGCTGCCCCGGCGACGGCGGTCGCCGGCACCGCGCTCACGATGCGCGATACCGTCATCGACGCGACCATCGAGGCGTCCGGCGTAGCCGAGCCGGCGCTCCGCGCCACGCTCAGCACCAAGCTGATGGGGACCGTCACTGCGGTGCTCGTGCACGAGGGAGATCGGGTGCGGGCCGGCCAGCCGATGGTACGCATCGATGCACGCGACCTCACGGCCAAATCCGCGCAGGTGGGGGCATCGATGGCCGACGCCGAGGCCATGCAGCGCGAAGCCGCGCGTCAGGTGGCGCGCTTCCGCGCCCTGTACGCCGACAGCGCCGCGACGCGCGCGCAGCTCGACGCCGCCGAAACGGGACTCGCGCGCGCCGATGCCGCCGTGCGCGCCGCCGGTGCCGCCGCCGGCGAACTCGACGCCGTCCGCAGCTACGCCACGATCACCGCGCCGTTCAGCGGGATGATCACGATGCGCGCGGTGGATCCGGGGTCGTTCGCCGCCCCCGGCGCACCGCTCCTCGCCATCGAGGACGCCAGCACCCTGCGTCTCCGTGTGAGCGCCGCCGGCGACGCCGTACGGCGAGTGGCGCGGGGACAGGCACTGGCCGCCGTCATCGACGGCGCGCCGGTCACCGCGACCGTGGAAGGGATCGTGCCCGCCGGCGCGGGCAATCTGTTCACCATCAACGCCACCGTCGGCAATCGCGACGGCGCACTCCGCGGCGGCAGCGCCGCCTCCGTGTCCATTCCGGTGGGGGAGCAGCGCGTGCTCCTGGTCCCCAACGGCGCCGTGGTGCGCGAGGGGGATCTC
>CANJOX010000148.1 GCA_947475795.1 Gemmatimonadota bacterium | reverse complement strand
GGCAGGCGGTCGGTGAACGGCGGCTGTGTGATCACGACGATGTCGCTGATCGGCTGCCCGGCGCACCCCGTCACGGGCAGACGCCCACGGCTCGACACCGGTGGCTGCCTCGGTGTCGCGGGCCGCGTGGGCTGCCCCGCCGCACCACCCACGGGCAGAGAGACGGCCATCCCCAGCATCGCGATGGTACGACCGGCCCTCACTTGCCCATGCGGCGCTTGAGGGCCGCCAGTCGATCGTCCGCGTCGGCTTCCTTTTCTGCGCGCGTCCGCCGCGGCCACTCCTCCGCGCCGGGCGCGTCCGGTGCCTGACCCGGCGTCACGCCGGCCATCAGATCACGCAGTTCGGCGGCCATCGACGCATACTCGCGCTCGGCCATCACGTGCTCCTGCTGCTGCACCATCTGCTTTGACTCCAGCATCGCCACCCGCTCCTCGTGCAGGAGGGCGAACCGCTCAGCGATGGCCACCGTTTCCTCGTCGTTGATCTGCGCCGCCAGCCCCTGACGCCGCCGCACCGTCTCGAGCTCGGTGCGCTCGGCCGCCAGCCGCGCCGCCGTCTCCGTGACGGCGCTCCCCAACGCCTCGACACCCAGCCGGGCGTGCACGAGCGCCTCACGCATCGTGTGCGTGATCCGGCGGCGTTCGTCTGGATCGAGTCTGGCGGAGACACCGCGCAGCCCGTCGCGAAGCGGTTCGAACATGAGGGAAAACACAGTCCGGAAAGAGTCGCTGCCGTTCGGGACCGACCGCGAGACGGCAGCCGGGAACCACCAGGTGGCGAACGGCCCCGCGCAATGTGCGCCGGGACGCCCCCACTCAGCCAGAGGGCAGACTTGCCGAGCAACGCCGTGCCGGCGCTGGATCCCGGCTGAGGCCCCGCCGGCCCACCCTGTGGCCCCGAATCGCACCGCCGACGGGTCTTCTCTGTTATTATCGATCGTACCCCAGTACGCCAGTGTGTTTCCCATTGACTGGCGCGTCCCGTCACCGGCTCCTGTGCTCTACCTCGCCATTCCCGCGCACAACGAGGTCGCCACCATCGGCGTCCTTCTCTGGCGGCTTCGTACCGTGCTCGCGGAGTTCCCGCGTGAGTACGAGGTCGTCGTGTACGATGACGCGAGCACCGACGAGACGGCCGACGTGGCGGAACAGTACGCCCACGCGATGCCCGTCACGGTGCTCCGCGGCGCCTCCCGTATCGGTTATGCCGGTGCCCTCGACGCCCTCGTCCGGCACGTGTCGGCGCAGACGCGCTACCCGCGTCGTGACGCGATGCTGCTCATGCAGGGTGACTTCACCGACCCGCCGGGACTCGTCCCCGAGTTTGCTCGCCGCTTCGAAGGCGGCGCCGACCTCGTGGTCGGCGAGCGCCTGGTGGTGGCCGACGCGCCGGTGCCGGTCCGCCGCCTGTTCAAGGCGGCCCACTGGGCGATGCGTCCGTTCGTACGCGTCGACGGCGTGCGCGATGTCACGGCCTCCATGCGCCTGATCCGCATTTCCGCGCTCCGCGATCTGGTGCGGCAGGCGGGATCGGCGCCGGTGTGCGTGGGCGACTCGTGGACCGCCAACGCCGATCTGCTGCTCAAGCTGGTCCCGCTCGCGCGTCGGGTAGAATCGGTGCCGCTCGAGCCCACGTACGGCGTGCGCATGCGCGAGACGCGCCGCATTGCCGTGCGCGACGGCCTCGCGGTGCTCAAGTGGGCGTGGGGCGCCCGTGGCCGCCGCGCCGAAGCCGGTTCGGCCGCCGACGCCTCGGGCGAGGGCGAGCGCCGCCCGCCGCGCGGTGGTGCGGCCGGCAAGCGGCGCGACGAACCGGAGCTGTCGGTCGAGAAGCTGCGCGAGCGCGTCCGCGAACGGCCGCGGGTCGAGGACGAGGAGTCGTTCAATGGACGACGCGAGGGGCGGCGCCGCGAGCGCGAGCGCGCCCGCAGCGAACGCGCGGACGAGACCGCCGCCGACAAGAGCACGGAACGCGGCGCCGACGGGGCCACGGAGCGCGCCGCCGAGCGACCCGCACCGGCCCCCGAGGCACCGCGGACCGAGCGAGCCGCCGCACCCGAGCGCGCCCGTCGCGAAGAACCCAAGGAGCGCCCCGAGCGCACCAAACCCGAGCGCGGGAAGCGCGAGCGCGCGGCCGGCACCGAGGGGGAGGCGAAGACCATCCGCCCCGAGCGCCTGCCGCGCGGACAGCGGGCGGCACGCGGAGACGCGCCGGCCGCCCCGCGGCGTGCACGCAACGACGAGCGCTCGCCCTACAGCGATCCTACCGTCGCGCTCGACGATCCGTTTGCGCCGCCCGCCGGGCGGCGCGGCACGCGTCACGACGGGACCGCCGACACAACACCGGCCGACGGCAACACGCCGGCGGAAACCGAGCCGATGTCGGCCCCGGGCGCATCACGCGTACTGGAGTCCATGTCGGTGTCGCCGTTGTCACACGCGGAGTCGGGCAACACGGGTGACGAGGACGCCGGTGACGGCGCCGACGGTGACGAGAGCGAGGGAAGCACCGAGACGGCCGAGGGCACTGGCGTGCGGCGCAAGCGGCGGCGCAACCGGCGTTCGCGTCGTGGTCGCGCCCGGAAGGATGGCGCGGCTGGCGACGAGGGCAGCGACGAGGCCGGCGACACGCAGGGGGACGACGCGGGCAACGACTCCGGCAACGCGTCCGGCGATGCCCCCGCACAGGATGGTGCCCCGACCGCACGGCCGGACCGGCCCCGGCGTACCAGGTCGCGGGGCGCGGCCGTGCCGACGGCGGAGGGCGAGGAGACGCCTGACGGTGACGCGGACGATCGCGACGACAGCGCCGAGGTCGCGGGCGAATCCGAGGAGGAGCGCGCCGCGCGCGCCCGTCGTCGGGGCCGTCGCGGCCGCCGCGGCGGCGCTCGCCGGTCGCGCGGACGTCGGGACAAGGATGGCGGTGAGAGCGGTGAGTCGGGGCCCGGGGACGGGGAGCGCGGCGGCGGTTCCGACGGCGGCGGTTCCGACGGCGGCGGTTCCGACGGCGGCGGTTCCGACGGCGGCGGTTCCGACGGCGGTGGCGACGCGGGCGAATGACCACGCCCACTGACCGGTTCACACCGATGTCGTATCGCGAAGCGGACCTATCGCGCGTAACCACGATTCCGGTGCAAAGCCGCCCCAATAAGGTGCGCGCCGAAGAGTTCGCCGCCCCGCCGCCGGATGATCCGGCGGCGCGCACGATGGGCGCGTTTCTGGCGTCGCTCCCCGACATTCTGGTGGCGCGGGACTTCCTGGCGGTGGTCGATGCGGTCGTGGCGGCACGACGCAACGGGCGCGGCGTGCTGCTCATGCTGGGCGGCCACGTGGTCAAGACCGGACTGGCCCGTGTGCTGGTGGATCTCGTCCGGCGTGGCATCATCACGCACGTCGCGATGAACGGCTCCGCCGCGATCCACGACTACGAGATCGCGCGTTTCGGCGGGACCTCGGAAGATGTCGCCGCAGGATTGCGCGACGGCTCGTTCGGGATGGCCGACGAGACCGGGCGCGGCCTCAACGGCGCCTTTGTCGCCGGCATGGCCCAGCAGTGGGGGATGGGGGAATCCGTCGCGCGCGCCCTCGCCGATGCCGAACCGCTGTTGCACCCCGAGCTGTCGCTGACCTACCAGTGCTGGCGGCACCACGTACCGGCCACGATCCACGCCGCCCTCGGCTGTGAAATCATCCACCAGCACCCGGCCGCCAATGGGGCCGCCATCGGCGATACCAGCCACCGCGACTTCCGCCGGCTGGCCGCCTCACTCAGCACCCTGCACGACGGCGGCGTCGTCCTGAACGTCGGCAGCGCCGTGATCATGCCCGAGGTCTTTCTCAAAGCCCTCACGATCGCGCGCAACCTGAACGGCGGGGCCCCCACCGGGTTCGTGACCTGCGACCTCGACATGCAGCGGCACTACCGGCCCCGCATGAACGTCGTGCGGCGCCCCACCCAGGACAGCGGAAAAGGCTACGAGATCACGGGGCACCACGAGATCATGGTGCCGATGCTGGCGTGGGCGATTGTGGAGCGGATGGGGCAGGTCGGCTAGCGGCGGGGAGAGCCGTTCGGGATCGTGATCGGAATTCAGCCGCCACCGTGGTCCCTACTGAGCGCGGATACCCTCAGCGCCGGATCGCCTGCTCGATCCGTTCCGCCGTCCGCGGGCTCACCACGCGGATCACGAAGTACACCACCGCGCCGATCAGCACCACGCGGATCGCGAAGCCGAGCAGCATGAACAACAGCCCCACCAGCGGGCCCAGCAGCCCGAACACCAACTTCAGGGCAATCAGGCCGAACATCGCGATCAGGCCGACGGTAAACAGGGTACGGAGCATGGTCTGCCTCAGGTCAAAGTGGGGTTTCTGTCCCCTACGATAGCCGCCGCGCGAAGTTTCCGCCCTCGACGATTCCGGCTATTTCCGTGTTGATGGTTACTTGCATGTTTCCCGATACGAAACATCGGGCTACCTTCTTCGGATAACGTCCCGGCTCATTCCGGGCCTTTCCAGTAGAACATGGCCGAGCAGTTGGTTCAGATCATGGGGCGCCATCGCCGCGAAGCGCTCCCCGAGCGTAAGCCGTCGTGGCTCAAAGTGAAGGCTCCCGGAGGCGCGAACTACGTGCGCCTCAAGCAGATGATGCAGGAACTCGACCTGCATACCGTCTGTCAGGAGGCGCACTGCCCCAACATCGGTGAATGCTGGGAGCACGGCACCGCCACCTTCATGATCCTCGGCGATGTCTGCACGCGGAACTGCGCGTATTGCGCCGTGTCGCACGGTCGACCGCCCAAGTACGACATCGAGGAGCCGTCGCGCGTCGGGCAGGCGATCGCCGAGCTCAACTTGCGCCACGCCGTCATCACGTCGGTCGACCGCGACGATCTCCCCGATTTCGGTGCGTACATCTTCGCCGAAACCATCCGGCAGATTCACCAGCGCCTGCCGGGCTGTTCGATCGAAGTGCTCGTGCCCGATTTCCAGGGCAACGAAGACTCCATCCGCACGGTCCTCGAAGCGCGCCCCGACATCTACAACCACAATACGGAAACGGTGCCGCGCCTGTTCAAGAAGGCGCGCCCCGGCGGACGCTACGAGCGTGTGCTCGAAATCTTCCGTATCGCGAAGCGTGTGGCGCCCGACATCCCCACCAAGACCGGCATCATTCTCGGCCTCGGCGAGACGAATGAAGAAGTCATCGCCGTCATGCAGGAGCTGCGCTCCGTCGACGTCGACATCCTGACCCTCGGGCAGTACCTCCGTCCGTCCGACGGCCATATCGAACTCGACCGCTACGTCACCCCCGAAGAGTTCCGCGAGTTGTACCAGGTGGGCATGCAACTCGGCTTCCGCCACGTGGAGAGCGGCCCGCTGGTGCGCTCCAGCTACCACGCGTGGGAGCAGGTGCAGGCCGCCGGCGTCTGACGCCACTCTCGACTCTGTTCTCAACACCCTCCCCAGTCATGTCGACAGCCAAACCCCGCAAGAAGGGCGAGCCCGTGCGCGCTGACGCGAAAGCGTCGGCGAGCCCCTCGGCCGCCACCAATCGCGAGCTTCTGTATTCGATGCTCCTGCAGCGTCGCTTCGAAGAGCGGTGCGCCGAGATGTATGCCATCGGGCGCATCGGCGGCTTCTGCCACCTGTACATCGGACAGGAGGCCATCTCCACCGGCGTCATGTCGCTGCTGCGTGCCGACGACTACATCATCACGACCTATCGTGATCATGGGCAGGCACTGGCGCGCGGGATGACGCCACGCGCGGTCATGGCGGAGCTGTTCGGACGGCAGGACGGCTGCGCCAAGGGCAAGGGCGGGTCCATGCACATGTTCGACAAGCAGCTCGGGTTCCTGGGCGGCCACGGCATCGTGGGTGGACACATTCCCATCGCGGCCGGCGTGGGCTTCGCCATCAAGTACCGCGGCGGCGATCAGGTGATCGTGTGCTTCATGGGTGAGGCGGCCGTGAACAACGGCGCCTTCCACGAAGCGCTCAACATGGCGGCGCTCTGGAAGCTGCCGTGCCTGTTCATCATCGAGAACAACCGCTACGGCATGGGCACCGCGCTCGAGCGCGCGTCGGCCATTCACGACATCTACAAGCGTGGCGCGTCGTACGACATGCCGCGCGACGTCGTGGACGGTCAGGACGTGTACGCCGTGCGCAAGGCCACCGAGGAAGCCATCGAGCGCGCCCGCACCGATGGCACGCCGACGCTGCTCGAAATCCGCACGTACCGCTTCATGGGCCACTCCATGTCCGACGCAGTGAGCGGCACGTACCGCACCAAGGAAGAGCTCGAGCAGTACCTCAAGCGCGACCCCATCGCCCTGCACCGCCAGCGCATGGAAGAAGCCGGCGAGATCACGCCGGCCGACGTGGCCGCGATGGACGAGGAGATCAAGAAGATCGTGCAGGACAGCATCGACTTTGCTGAGCAGAGCCCGGAGTTGCCGCTCGAGGCGCTCATGGAAGACATTCTCGTCGAAACCACGAGCTGAGGGCGACACGACCATGGCCGTAATCACGTACCGCGATGCGCTCAACATGGCGCTCCGCGAAGAGATGCACCGCGACGACCGCGTCTTCCTGATGGGTGAGGAAGTCGCCGTGTATCAGGGCGCATATAAAGTCTCGAAGGGACTGCTGCAGGAATTCGGTGAGATGCGCGTGGTGGACACGCCGATCACCGAACTCGGATTTGCCGGTGTCGGCGTCGGTGCCGCGATGGCGGGGCTGCGTCCGATCATCGAATTCATGACGTGGAACTTCGCGCTGCTGGCGATCGACCAGGTGGTCAACGCCGCCGCGAAGATGCTCTACATGTCCGGTGGTCAGTTCCCGATGCCGATGGTGTTCCGCGGCCCCAACGGCGCTGCGCTGCAGCTGGGTGCGCAGCACTCGCAGGCGTGGGAATCGTGGCTGGCGCACATCCCCGGCCTCAAGGTCGTGGCGCCGGCCACGCCATACGACGCCAAGGGACTCCTCAAGGCGGCCATCCGCGACGACAATCCGGTGTGCTTCCTCGAAGGTGAAATGCTGTACAACACCAAGGGCGAAGTGCCCGACGATGACTACATCGTGCCGATCGGCAAGGCCGAGCTCAAGCGCGAAGGCGAGCACGTCACGCTGGTGTCGCACGGCAAGATGGTGCTCGTGGCCCTGCAGGCCGCCGACCAGATGGCCAAGGAAGGCATCACCTGTGACGTGGTCGACCTGCGCACGATCCGGCCGATGGACGTGGATGCCATCACCGCCTCGGTGCGCAAGACGAACCGCTGCGTCGTGGTGGAAGAAGGATGGGAGGTGTGCGGCGTGGGCGCGCAGGTAGTGGACTACGTGCAGCGCCACTGCTTCGACCACCTCGATGCGCCCGTGCTGCGCGTGCATCAGGCCGATGCGCCGATGCCGTACACCAAGAGTCTCGAAAAGGCCGCCAAGCCCGACTTGCCGAAGACGATCGCGGCAATCCGACAGGTTCTCTACCTCGACTGACCCAGCGATCATGGCAACGAAAGTAATGATGGAGGCGCTTTCTCCCACGATGGAGGAAGGACGCCTCGTGAAGTGGGTGAAGAACGTCGGTGACACCGTGAAAACCGGTGACACCATCGGGGAAGTAGAAACCGATAAGGCGATCATGGAACTCGTGGCGCGCGGCGACGGTGTGCTGCGCGCGCAGCTGATCACCGAAGGCACCACGGCCACCATCGGCGCGGTGATCGGCGTGATCGCCGCCCCCGACGAAGACATCGCCGCGCTCACCGGT
>CANJOX010000147.1 GCA_947475795.1 Gemmatimonadota bacterium | reverse complement strand
CCCATTGATGCGCACGTGGCCGCTCGTCGGCACATCGACGGCGCCCAGCAGGTGCAACAACGTGCTCTTCCCGCAGCCGGATGGACCCGTGATCGCCGCGAATTCGCCGCGCGCGATGGCGAGATCGATACCGCGGACCGCTTGCACGATCGCGTCCCCCATCGGATACGTGCGTACCACCTGCTCGCACGCGATGACGGGATCGTGCGCGGTGCTGGCGTGCGGTGTGGTCATCGGAACCTGCCGACGCTTTCAGCCAATGGCGTCCTCGCGCAACGCGCGGGCGATGGGAGTAGATGACGCACGCCATGCGGGCAGCAGCCCCGCCAGCGATCCGGCAACGAGCAGCAGTGCGAGGGCCCGCCATCCTGCGGCGGGGCTCCAGACAAAAAAGTCAAACGCTGCCGGCAGCCCCGGGAAGTCGCGCAGGATGCCGTTCAGCCATTCGGCGGCGAGGAGGCCCAGCACGAGCCCGCCCACGATCCCCGCGCCGGTCAGCAGCATCCCTTCGAGGAACACCTGATGCAGCACGCCCAGGCGTCGTGTGCCGATAGCGCGCAGCACGGCAATTTCACCACGCCGTTCGTTCACCGAGAGCGTGACCAACGTGGCCACCAGCAGAAACCCGATGCCAAGGCTGATGGCGCCCAGCACGAACGCCAGTTGCCGGAAGTACGAAAGCCGCTCTTCCACCTGCCGAATGGCGGTCTCCGTGGAGATCGCGCTCACCCGCGGTTGCGTGGCCGCAATCCACGCGCGCACCGCTTCCACCGACACCGAGTCGCCACGGCGCGATTCGGCCATGGCCAACGACATGCGATCGCGGTAGGCCGGACCGAGCAGCGCGCGCAACATGGGGAGATCAATGGCCAGCACCGGCGTCTCGGCCGGCACGTAGTAGAAGCGACCCACGCCGGCCAGCACCACCCGCGCCGTGCGCGCGGCCGTGCGCAGCTGCGCATCGAGGCCGGCTGCGATCGTGATGGTGTCGCCCAGGCGATGACCGGCCCGCTGCAGGAACATCGGGCTGACGACCACGTGCGCGAGCGTGAGCCGGCCACCACCCGAATCGGGCGCCACAAGATCCGTGCCGGCCTCCAGCGCGTAGTCCCCCTGCACCGCGCGCTCGAGTCCCAGCGTGAAGGCCGAGGGGATGCGGCTGCGCTCGAGCGTGATGGTGGCGCCCAGCGACGGGCTGACCGCCACGATGTCCGGATTGGCACGCAGCGCCCGCACGATGGCGCCCGCCCCGTCGATGGTCGCTTCACTGTCAAACGGCAGCGTCCCCTTGGGGGACACCCGCAGCTGATAGCCACGCGTGAGCAGCAGTGCCCGAAACGATTCGCGCATCCCGGTGGCCAGCATCACCATGTCGAGCAGCAACGCAGCCGCCACGGCGATCCCAAGGATGGCCAGCGCGGTGCGCGCCGGATGACGACGCAGCGTGGCCCATGCCAGCGTGAAGCGCATGGACTAGCGCCCCATCAGTGACAGGGGGTGCGAACGGACGAGCCGCCAGCCGGCGGCGGCACCCGACCCGATGCCCAGCAGCAGCGAGAGTCCCGTGGCGAACGCAAAGATCTGTGGCGTGAGCAGCGAGAAGAGCAACGGCGTGCGGTACGCTTGCTGGAAGTGCGCATTCACCAGCAGCGACGCGATCCAGCCGATGCCTGCCCCCAACACACTGCCGATGAGCGAGACGATCGCCGCTTCGATGACGATGGCCCGTACCACGGTGGCGCGGGAGATGCCCATCAGCCGCAGCGCCGCGATGTCACGGCGACGTTCCTCGACGCTCAGCAGGAGGAGGCACAACAAAAAGACGGCACTGGCCACCACCGTGATGATGCCGATGGCGGTGTGAAACCGCTCCACCACGCGGAAGGTGCGCGAGCTCTGCACCGCGACATCACGCGACCGGTGCGCGCGGAAACCGAACGCGACATGGTTGATGCGGGTAAGCGCCGAATCGACCGATGCGCCGTCGCGCGTGCCGACCGCGAACCGGTCCACGCGATCGTCGAGCGCCAGCAGCTGCTGCAGCTGATCGAGATGCAGACGCACCCGATACTCGCGACGCGCCACCTCGGCCGGATCCGCCTTCCGTTCATAAACCGCGGCCACCTGCACGCTGTCACCGGGCTCGCCCGGACGCGCCGAGAGCCGTACGCGCGATCCCACCTGCAGCCCGAGGTCCTCGGCCATGCGCGCGTCGATGGCGATGCCGCGCACGACAGGGGCCACGCGGCCAAAGGTGGCGGAGCGCACCGTATCGCCCCCCTGCGCCGCAAGGGACTGCTGCGCGAGCAGGCCGAGCGCGACCACGACACCCAGACGCACGCAAACGCGAACGCGCACGCGCGTCACGACGGACCCGCGATCAACGGGACGTCGGCTTGCGCGCGCGGGACCGGGGGGTGCTGACAGGGGAGGTGACGGACGGCGCATCGGTGACAGGCAACGGAGACGAGGGGATCGACTCCACCAATACCTGAGCCGCGAGATTGGGTCCCACCACCGGCTCGGCATCACCGATGCGCAGCGTGATCGGGCCGTCGAAGGGCGCCCGCGCGACCATCGTGACCTCGGCACCCGGCTGCAGCGCGATGTCGGCCAGATACCGCAGCAACGACGGGTTCTTGTCGCTCACGCGCAGCATGCGCGCCGTTTCGCCCACCGGCAGCTCGGCCAGCGTGCGGGATGGTGTCTCATCCACCTCGCCATCGGCGGTTGGGATGGGGGCGCCATGGGGATCGGCGGTGGGATGACCGAGCGCCGTCGCCATCCGCTCGATCAGCTCGTCGGATGCCGCGTGCTCAAGCCGTTCGGCTTCGTCGTGGACCCGATCCCACGGATACCCCAGCACCGTGGTGAGATACGATTCCAGGATGCGGTGCCGGCGGATCGTGCGCAGCGCGGCGCGGCGGCCGCGGGCCGTGAGCTGCACACCGCGATAGGGAACGTGATCCACGTATCCCTGGCTGGCCAGCCGCCGAATCATCCCGGTCACCGACGCCGGCGCCACGGCGAGCGCGCTGGCGACGTCGCTCGTCGCCGCCGCGCCGAAGCGGCGCTCCAGCGTGTAGATCGCCTTCAGATAATCCTCGACCGGTTCCGTGAGCGGCGGGGAGGATGCGTGGTCGCGAGCCGGTGTGGTCACCGCTCAGCGCGTGCCAGCGGGCACGACGCCGCGGACCATGAGCACCGGCACCATCGACTTGTGCCGGACCTCGTTGGCCGTGGTGCCATACAGCACGTCCTGCAATCCACGGTGGCCATGCACCGCCATCGCGATCAGATCGCACGCCTCGCGATCGGCCGCCGCGGCGATTTCTTGCGCCGGATCGCCCGCCGCCAGGATGGAGTCGGTGTCGAACCCATCGCGGCGCAACGCGGCGCAGCACCCCTCGATGTACTCGCGATCGAGGCGCATCTCTTCGGACTCCCGCAACTGCAACGCCCGCTGATGCCGCGCCGCCCAGCCATCGGCCACGTGGATGAGCACGATGGAGGATTGACACAACTGCGCGAGCGTCCGCACGTGCGCGAGGATGATCTGGTCGTACGCCGAGTGCTCGACCGGCACGAGAATGCGCCGGTACATCAGCGCACCCACGCGCGAACGGTCTGAAACAGCAGCCACGCATTCAGCGTCGCGATCACGCCCGCTACCGTATACGCCGCAACGCGGAGTCCGATCGAATTCACAAATTCGCCCATCTTTTCCCGATCGGAGGTGAAGCGGACCAGTGGGAACACCGCGAAGGACAGCTGCAACGACAGGATGACCTGACTGAACACCAGCAGCTTGGCCGTTCCGCTCGCGCCGTAAAATATCGCCACGATGGCCGCCGGCACGATGGCAATGGCGCGCGTAATCAGCCGACGCAGCCACGGCCGGATCCGCAGATTGAGAAAACCTTCCATCACGATCTGACCGGCGAGCGTACCGGTCAGCGTGGAGTTCTGCCCCGAGGCCAGCAGCGCCAGCGCGAACACCGCACTGGCCCCCGTCACGCCCAGCAGCGGCGTGAGGAGCCGATGCGCATCCTGAATCTCGGCCACCTGCGTGTTGCCGGTCCGGTGAAAGGTGGCCGCGGCCACGATCAGGATGGCGGCGTTGATGAACAGCGCGAAGGTGAGTGCGATCGTGGAGTCGATGAAGGCGAACTGCACCGCCTCGCGCTTTCCCTCGGCGCTCTCCTCATACTTCCGCGTCTGCACGATCGACGAATGCAGGTAGAGATTGTGCGGCATCACGGTCGCACCGAGGATGCCGATCGCGATGTAGAGCATCTCCGGGTTGCGGATGATCTCCGTGGTCGGAATGAAGCCACGCGCCACGGCCCCGAGCTCGGGCCGCGAGATGAACAGCTCGAACAGGAAGCAGCCGCCCACCACGGCCACGAGTCCGATCACGAGCGCTTCGAGCATCCGGAAGCCCTTGTTCTGCAGATACAGCACGATCAGCACGTCGAGCGCCGTGAGCGCGATCCCCCAGGGCAGGGTGATGCCGAAGAGCAGATTGAGGGCGATGGCCGACCCGATCACTTCCGCCAGGTCGCAGGCGGCGATCGCGATCTCGCACAGCACCCAGAGCGCGAAGGCGACGCGCGGCGGGTAGTGATCACGACAGGCCTGCGCGAGATCGCGCCCCGTGACGATGCCCAGCTTGGAGGCGAGCCCCTGCAGCAGGACCGCCATGAGGTTGGACAGCAGAATGACCGACAACAGCGTGTAGCCGAAGCGCGATCCACCCGCGAGGTCGGTGGCCCAGTTGCCGGGGTCCATGTACCCGACCGCGACCAGATACCCCGGCCCCGCGAACGCCATGAGCTTGCGGATCCACGTGGCGCCGCTCACCTCGACGGACCGATGCACCTCGGCCAGCGACGGCGCCAACCGCGCACGGCGCCAGCCGGCGTCCACGCCCGGCGGGGTTCCCTGCTCGGCAGACGAATCCGCCGCCGGCGGCCCTCCAACATTTGGATTACCCATTCTTGTAATTTAGCTGACCCTAAACCTGAGACAAGCAAACGGGGCGCCCGAAGGCGCCCCGTTCGCCGGAGGCAGCCCTTACCAGCCGGCGGCGGTGCCGTCGCGCCGGGGATCCGCCACGCCGATCCGACGGCCGTCCTTGCGCACGAACACGGCGTGCACCCCGCCGAAGCTGATGTCGCGGATGCGGCTGGCCGGTGCATAGCCCCGGGCCACCAGCGCCTGATACACGCCCGTCGCGAAGCCCGGCTCGACCTCGACCTCCTTCAGGTTGTCGCTCGCGTGGATGCGCGGCGCCGAGAGCGCGACGGCGGGATCCTCGCCGAACGCCAGCATGCGGATCGTGACCTGCGTGATCGCCGGCTGGATGTACTGCGACCCCGCCGCGCCGACCACCAGCCGCACCTGATTCCCTTCCAGCACCAGCGTCGGCGACATCGTTGAGTTCGCGTAGCGATTCGTGCCGCGCGTCTTCGCGTCGAAGTTGTTACCGGCCGAGTTGAGGAAGAAGCCGTCGGTGTAGACGCCGGAGCCGAACAGGACGCCCACCGTCGTGGTCGCCGACACCGCGCTGCCGTCGCCGTCCACGACCGCGAGGTGCGACGTGAAGCTCTGCCCCTCCGGCTCCTCATCGCGCGACGGCGGCGGTGCGGCGCCGACGCGCGCGGCCGCGGCGGGATACGGATCGAACGACGCGCACGCGCCGGGAGCCGGCATCGTATCGAACACCGACGGATCACCGGCCACGGCGGTATCAGGGAGCACGCCACCCACCAGCGCCGCACGCTGCCGCGCGTAGCCCGGATGCACCACACCGTGGGCCAGCACGCGCTGGGCGAGCGGATCGCCGCGATGCGCCCCGGCGTCGGCGTTGCCGATGCGCATGATGTCAGCGAGCTTCGCCACCGCGTCGCCGTTTTCGGTGAAGTTCCCGGCGTCCGCGATCCCGGCCGCATCGGCCATCTGCAGCATTTCGAGCACCGCCGCACCGCCCATCGGCGGCGGCGCGCCCAGCAAGGTGTAGCCACGCCACATGGTGCACAGCGGCCGCATCGGCGTGAGGAAGTAGCGGTTCATGTCGCCCACCGTGATCAGCCCGCCCTGCGCCTGCACCTTGGCCGCCAGGCGCTCCGCAATGGCGCCCGTGTAGAAGGCCGGTCGGCCTTGCTCCGCAATCCGCTGCAGCGTGGCCGCCAACTCCGGCTGCACCAGCCGGTCACCGGGGCGCAGCGCCTCGCCGCGCGGCATGAAGCGCGCGGCCGCGAGCGAGTCGGCCATCATCTTGTCACGCGATGAAACAATGGTCCGCGCCAGCAGCGGCGACACGATGAACCCGTCGCGCGCGAGGGCGATGGCGGGCGCCATCACTTGCGCCCGCGTGAGCTTGCCCCACTTCTCGTGCGCCTCGAGGATGCCGGCCACCATCCCCGGCGTCGCGGCCGCGCGCCCCGCGCGACGGACCCGCGCGGTGTCGGCACGCCCCCAGCGTTCGTCCTCACCCGCGCGCGGGTAAAACGAGAGGTGCTCGACGGTGCGCGACCGCGCGTTGTAGTACGTCAGCGCGCCACCGCCACCGAGTCCGGTCTGCGAAACGTCGGTCACCGACAACGCAAACGCGGTGGCGGCAAAGGCGTCCACAGCGTTGCCCCCCTGCGCGAGGATCGCCGCACCGGCGGCAGCGGCATCGGGGTGCGACGCGGCCACCATGCCGCGGTCGCTTTCCACCCGCTTGCCCGACATCGGCGCGATGGCACCGCCGGGTGCCGTACGGGTGCAGGCAACGACCCCTGCGGCAAGCAGCAGCGCAGTCGTGGTGACACTTCGGACGGAACGGTGGCGCGTCAAGCTCGTCGGCAACGGCGGGTCCTCGGGGGGAGGTACGGGTGAGAACGACTACGGTGCGATGAGGGAGAGCAACTGGCGCACGATGCGCTCAGTGAGCCCCCACACGATGTGCTGCTCCACGCGGTACGCGGGAAACCGCGCGGACTGTCCCTGAATCTCCATCACATGCTCGGCCTGCGTATCGTCGTGACGCAGCACCGACAACGGCACCCAGAACGTGGCCGCTACTTCGTCGCTCGGCACCAGCACCACCGACGGCTCCACGAGCGCGACGAACGGCCGGATGAGCACCGGTGGCAGCGTACGGTTGCGGGGCGCCAAATCATCGAGCCGCCCCAGCATCCGCCCCTGCGTCAGGTCGAGCGCCAGTTCTTCCATCGTTTCACGGACGGCCGTTCCCTCGAGCGACGCGTCACCCGGCTCGTGCCGTCCACCAGGAAAGGCCATGTGGCCGCTCCATGGGTCGCGCGCCAGCTCCGCGCGCTTTATGAAGAGCACCTCCGGCTCCTGCTCCACCACGCGCAGCACCACCGACACCGCCGCCAGCCGCGAGGCCGGCGTGGCCACCGCATCGATCGGGGTGCGCGCCGCCAGCCGCCGCGCGAGCCGCGACATATCGGCCTGTTGCAGGGCCCGTTGCAGGAGCTGCTCGCGCATGGCGGCCGTCAGTCCGCGACCGCGCCTCCCGACGCCACCCAGTCGCGGAAGCCGCCCGCCATCGACGCGACGTTCGTGTAGCCCATATCCAGCAGCGTGCGCGCCGCCAGCGCCGAGCGATTACCGCTCGCGCACATGAGCACCACCTGCGCGTCGCGGGGGACGATCGATTCGATCTGGCTTGCGAGAACACCCCGGCCGATGTACTGCGCCGGCGCGGCGTGGCCAAGGCTCCATTCGTTCTGCTCGCGGACATCGATGAGCACCAGCGGTGCGCCGTGGGCGAGCCGGTCCT
>CANJOX010000146.1 GCA_947475795.1 Gemmatimonadota bacterium | reverse complement strand
GGCGATTTCAACGGCAAGCCCGGCCTCACCGACAGCACCGGGTTGGTGGGCACCAAGCCCAACGTCGCGCAGCCCGGCAAGCGCATGCTCTCCAGCATGACGCCAATGATTCTCGCCAAGGACGGCAAGCTGGTGGCCGTGGTCGGCAGCCCCGGTGGACGCACGATCATTAACACCGTCATGGAAGTGGTGCTCAATCTCATCGACTTCCAGATGCCCGTGCAGGACGCCGTGAACGCGCCGCGGTTGCATCACCAGTGGTTGCCGAACGTGATCACCATGGAGCGCAACGGCACGCCGCCGGAAACCGTGAAGGCGCTGGAAGCGATGGGCCACACCGTGCGACTTGGCGGCAATCAGGGTACCGCACATTCGATCTTCGTGAACGCCAAGGGCGTGCGCCAAGGCGCAGCGGATCCACGCGACCGGGACGCGGGGGCGATCGGACATTGACGTTGATTTCCTGTCAGGCCACCTCTTACACACCACGCGTCCATCTTCTCCTCACTCGATGACAACACCTCGTGAACCGGCAGCTTCGTCCCCGAGCGGACAGATGTCGCTCCCGCACGATGCACCGGCCGGACTCGTCGTCTTCCTCGTCGCGCTGCCGCTGTGCCTCGGCATCGCCCTCGCCTCCGGAGCGCCGCTGTTTTCGGGCATCATTGCCGGCATCATCGGCGGTCTGATCGTCGCGCTGCTCTCCGGGTCCTCGGTGAGTGTGAGTGGACCGGCGGCGGGTCTCGCCGTGATCGTGGCGACCGCCATTCAGTCGCTGGGGTCGTTCCAGGCGTTCCTCTTGGCAGTGCTCTTGGCCGGCGTGCTCCAACTCGGCTTCGGATTGCTGCGCGCGGGACGACTCGCCAACTATGTGCCCAACGCGGTCATCAAGGGGATGCTGGCGGCGATCGGCGTGGTCATCATCCTCAAGCAGATTCCGCATGCGCTCGGCCGCGATACGGGATACGAGGGCGACTTCGACTTCTTCCGATCGGCGGATGGCACGTCGACGACGCTGTCCGATGTGACGGATGCCATCGTGTCGGCGAATGGAGAGGCCATCGTCATCACGCTGGTCTCACTCGCCATCCTGCTCGCGTGGGAGACACCGTGGGCCAAGGCCCGCAAGTCGCTGGCCGTGGTACCCGGCGCCCTGATCGTCGTGGCGGTCGGCATTCTGCTGAACGAACTGTTCCGGACGTTCTCGCCCGACTTCTTCCTGCGCGCCGAAGACGGACACCTCGTAACGCTGCCAGCCGGCGGCCCGACTGAACTGTTGGCGCAACTGTCCGGTCCCGACTGGTCACGGTGGACGGATCGCCGGATCTATTCGACCGGACTCACGCTCGCCATTGTCGCGAGCATAGAATCGCTGCTCTCGCTCGAGGCCTCCGACAAGCTCGATCCGCAGCGACGGATATCTGATCCGGACCGCGAACTGCTGGCGCAAGGCGTGGGCAACATCGCCTCAGGACTGCTTGGCGGTCTGCCGGTGACGGCGGTGATCGTGCGCAGCTCGGCCAACGTCTACGCCGGTGCCCGGTCGCGCTGGTCCGCGTTCATCCACGGCGTCCTGCTGCTGGTGTGCGTGGTGGCGATTCCGGGCCTGCTGAATCGCATCCCGCTGGCCAGTCTGGCCGCCGTGCTGCTGATGGTCGGGTACAAGCTCACGAAGCCCGCCGTCTACCGCGATTCCTGGAAGGCGGGCCTCGATCAGTTCATCCCGTTCATCGTGACGGTCCTGGCGATCATCTTCACCGACCTGCTCATCGGCGTCCTGGTCGGCATCGTCTTCGGCGTGTTCTTCGTGATCCGCACCAATCACCATGCCGCGTTCACACTGGTGCATCAGGACTCGATGTACCTGCTGCGATTCAACAAGGATGCGTCGTTCGTCAACAAGTCCGAACTGAAGACCAAACTCGCGTCATTGCCCGCGCAGTCGAGCCTGATTGTCGACGGAACGAAGGCCATTTTCATCGATAGTGACCTGTACGACGTACTCGCCGACTTCACGGAAGGGGCGAAGCACAAGCAGATCACGATCGAATTCAAGCAATTCCACAACAAGTCGCAAAACTACCGGAAGCGGAGACCGATCAATGGAGTCGTATAAGAAGCTGCTTCTGGCCAACAAGGCCTGGGTGCAGGACAAGCTCAACGTTCGTGACGACTACTTCCTCCGCATGGCCGACGACCAGAAACCGGAGTTTCTCTGGATCGGCTGCTCCGACAGTCGCGTGCCGGCGGAGGATGTCACGGGCACCGAACCGGGTGAACTGTTCGTGCATCGCAACGTGGCGAATCAGGTCGTGCACACCGATTTCAACATGCTCAGTGTGTTGCAGTACGCGGTCGAAGTCCTCAAGGTGAAGCACATCATCGTGTGTGGGCACTACGGCTGCGGTGGCGTCAAGAATGCGATCTCGCACAAGCACCTGGGCCTCATCAACAAGTGGCTGCGAAACATCAAGGACGTGTATCGTATCCATCGCCACGAGCTCGATGGCGTGGCCGACCCCGAACGTCGCCTGCGCCGGCTGGTGGAGCTGAACGTGCAGGAACAGGTCTGGAAACTCGCCGAGACGTCGTTCGTGCAGCACGCCTGGCAGACGGGCCATGGCATTCATTTGCATGGATGGGTGTACGAATTGCACACGGGACTCATCAATGACCTCCTGATGCTCCCGCCGGGCACGTACATCGACGACATCTATCAGATGCAGTTCGACGACGTCAACCCGAAGTAGCGGCCCGGAGTGCAATGGTGCATGAAAACGGGGGACGAAGCGATAGTGCTTCGTCCCCCGTTCTTCGTCCAGCGTACGGCGTACCGCTTACTTCACCGTGAACGCCGCCACGGCCTTGTAATTGTCCCACGCGACGATAAGCTCGCCGCCCTTGCCCGCCGGCTTCACCATGATCTCCATCTTCTCGACCACGGCGTTGTTGCTCGTGACGGTCATCGGAATGCGCACGAGATCCTGCTTGGCATCATAGGCGGTGCCCCACTGCTTGGTCTGCTTGTTCACGACCAGCTCCCACTTGCCGTTCTCTTCGAGCTTCGTGAACAGCGTGTACGTGCCGGCCGGCACCGAGATCGCGCCGAAGGCCAGTGGCTTGCTCGTGGTGAAGTGCGTGGCCTCGTTGGCGCCCGTGCGCCACACCATACCCCACTTCATGTCACCAAGGCCGTTGAACAGCACGCGGCCGCGCTTGGACGGGCGGCCGTAGTTCACATTGATGTTTGCGCCGGCGATCGTGGCGATCACCGAGTCGCGCGGTGAGGCGGGCGCCTTGGGCTGCGCGTCCATCTTCATGGCCCCCTGAGCCGACGCCGAGGCCGTGAACAGGGAAAGGGTCGCCAGGGCGTAGGCGCCGCGACGAAGCGTACGGGTCAGTGACATCGTGTTGGATTGGTCGGGAATGGGAGACGGAACAGGCAACTCGGGGATTTACCCAATCGGCGCCGGAAGAGTTCCCTACTCCGCCTTCTTGCGCGCCTGTGCCAGAAACGCGGGCTCCAGCTGCAGCAGGCTGGCGAGTTTCCGCATGAGGTACGACTCGTGGCTATCCAGGGCGCCGTCGGCCAGCGCCACCTGCCACATGAGCTCGGCCAGTACGATGCGCTGCGCCACATCGTAGTCCTTCACCACCTGCCGCGTGAACACGAAGTGGTCCACCGCATCGCGGTTGGCGGCGGCGGCCTCGACGAGCATCAGCCGCGCCCCCTCGGCGTCCACCCCGAAATGCCGCTGCAGGATCTCCAGGATCCGGTGCTGCTCGGCATCGCTGAAGTCACCATCGGCGCAGGCCAGTTCCACCAACAGCGCGCACGCCGCCACCCGGACGTCGTGCGGATGCAACCGGGAGTGCGCGCCGGGGGTCCCCGGCACGCTGTCTCCGATCAACTTGCGAAGCGCATCGAGCATGACGCGCGACTACATGCGGGTGGCCGGCCCGATCGCGCGATCGAGCTTGGCCTTGGCGGCTTCCAGTTCCTTCCGCAGGAACGTGTACCGCTCGAACGCGTCCTGCCCGACCTTCTGGTCGGCGCGCGCCGTCATGCCCGCGAGGTACGTGATGTGCGCCTGCAGCCCCGGCTTGCCGTACCGGATGGGCTGCGTGTTCACGATCTCGCTCACTTCCTTCACCTTGGTGGCCGTGTCTGCCGCGGCGCCGGTGGCGCCCTTGTACTTAGCTTCCGCCGTACGCACCCGGGCCAGCAGCGCGTTCACGTCGGCCACCATCTCACGCATCTTCAGATTGTGCGCGTACTGCGCCTGCAGGTCCGCTTCGGTGGTGCCATCGGCCGCCAGGCGCGGGTCGATGCGCAGGCGCAGCGGCACCGTCTTGGTGATGCCACCCGCCGTGACCCGGGCCGAATACTGCCCCGGCGGCGAGCCGAGCCCGTTGGCGTGCTGCGCTCCCCACACGAAGCGATTCATGCCGGCGGTCTTGGTGACCAGATTCACCGTCGGTGCCACCAGCGCCGGGCGGGCGCCACGTCCCGCCATCATCGCCTCATCAGGATCATCCTCGCCGCCGCCGAAGCGCGGACGGGGGGCCTGCGGCACGATGCCGCTCTTGTACGTATTCACCACCTTGCCCGCCGCATCGAGAATCTCGATGCGCACGGTGTCCGCCGGCGCGGTCGCCAGGAAATAGTCCACCGTGGGACCGAGTAGCTGCGGCGTGGTCGTCGTCCGGTAGCCGTCACGCGGCTTGAAGAGCGTGAACGCCTCCGTCTGCGTGGTGGGACCGACCTGCTGCAAGGCCGCAATGTTGTCGAGGATCCACGCCGCACGCCCCTGCGTCGCGATCACCAAGTCACCGCGGTGCACCTTGATGTCGTTGATCGGAATCTGCGGCATGTTCAGGTTGAACGGCTGCCAGTGCCCGCCGTTGTCGAACGAGATGTACAGGCCGAACTCCGTACCGGCATACAGCAGCCCCTCACGCACGGGGTCTTCACGCACCACGCGCGTGGGCGCGTCGGCCGGAATCCCGTTCTTGCCATCCGTGAGCAGCTTCCACGTCGCGCCGTAATCGTTCGTGAGGTAGATGTACGGCTTGTAGTCGCCCAGCAGATAGCGATACGTCGCGAAATAGGCCGAACCCTTCCGGTGCGGCGACGCCTCGATCCACGCCACACGACCGCCTTCACCAAGCTCCTTCGGCGTGACGCGCTTCCACGTCTTGCCGTCGTCGCGCGTGACGGAGAACGGGCCGTCGTTCGAGCCGGTCCAGATCACGCCCTTCTCGAGCGACGATTCCGTAATCGCATAGAGCGTGCTGTAGAACTCCTCACCGGTCACGTCGCGCGTGATCGGCTCGCCGCTGCCGCCCTGGCAGCACTTCGGGAACCACGTGAGGTCGGGGGAGATCTTCTCCCACGTCGCACCGTTGTTGCGCGTGCGGTGCAGGAACTGTGACCCGTAGTACAGCACCTTCGGATCATGCGGCGACAGCGCCATCGGCGTCGTGCGCTGCATGCGGTAGTCGAGATCACCACCATCGTTGCCGTAGAGCGACTGCGCGCCGATCCAGTAATTCTTCGTCACGCCGGCTTCGACGTTCATCAGTGCGTACTGCCCCTTGCAGTTGCCGTGGATGAGGTTCCGGTCGCTGGGGTGCGGAATGATCGGTCCCGTCTCACAGCCCGGACCCGTGCGCACCGTGCTCATGTTGAACAGGTCGTTGTTGCTGGGCACGATGTACGTGCTGTTGTCCTGCTGCGCCATGTACAGCTTGTACGGGAACTGATTGTCCAGCCACACGCCGTAGAATTCGGCCGTCGGCTGCACATCCTGCGAGCTCCACGTCTTGCCGCCGTCGAACGACACGTTGGCGCCGCCGTCGTTCGACTGCACCATCGTGTTGCTGTTCGTGGGATTGATCCAGATATCGTGATTGTCGCCGTGCGGCGTGCGGAACGGGGCGACGGTCTTGCCGCCGTCGGTGCTCTTGTAAAACGTCTCGGCGCCGCCGTACACCACGTCGGCGTTCGACGGATCCGCGCCCAGCGACGTGTAGTAGAACGGACGCGTGATGAGCCCGGGCGTGCTGTTCATGAGCGCCCAGCTCGCACCGGCATCATCGGAGCGATACAACCCGCCGCCCGGCAGCGCTTCCACCAGCGCGTACAGCCGGTTGGGGTTGGCCGCCGTCACGGCGATGTTCCCCTTGCCGGTGATCTGATTCGGCAAGCCGCCCACCAACTTGGTGAAGCTGTCGCCGCCGTCGGTGCTCTTGTAGAAACCGCCTTCGCGCGAACCGGAGATGATCGACCACGGCTTGCGCTCGATGCGATTCATCCACGCGTACACCACGTTCGGATTGCCGGGCTGCAGTTCGACATCCATCGCGCCCGTGCTGTCGCTCACGAACAGCGTCTTCTTCCACGACTTGCCGCCGTCGGTGGTTTTGAACACACCGCGATCGGTGTTCGGCTTGAAGATGTCGCCGTACGCCGCCACCCACACGATGTCCGGGTTCGTGGGATGAATGCGCACCGCGCCGATCTGGCCGACGTTGTACAGCCCCACGAACTGCCACGAGGCGCCGTTATCGACGCTCTTGTACACGCCGCGGCCGGTGGAGACGTTGCTGCGGACGCCGTCCGAGCCGGTGCCGACGTAGATCACACTCGGATTGGACTCCGCCACCGCGATCGAGCCGATCGAGCCGAGCGGGATCTTGTTATCAGTCAGGAATTCCCACGACTCGCCGCCGTTCGTGGTGCGCATCACGCCACCGCTGGCGACACCGGCGTAGAACGTCTTCGGCTGCGAGGGCACGCCGGTCACCGAGGTGACACGACCGCCGCGCGAATGCCCCACCTGGCGATAGCGCAGGCCATTGAACAGGGCCGGATCGGCTGAGGCCATCATCGGCGCCATCGGCGCCTTGGCGGCCGCCGGACGGGGCGCGGCCGGCTTGGACTGGGCCCCCAGCGGGAGGGCGGCACAAGCCGCCAACAGCGAGAGGAAGAGGGTACGGCGCATCATCGATAGGAACTCGTGGGAGTGGGCGGAACGGAGACTGATGAAAAGCTACGTGCGGTACGGGTAGACGTTGAGGGGTGGCGACCGATGGCGTTCAACCCGGGCGGAGCACCTGTCCGGTCGTCGCCGACGGGCGCTCGCCTCCGCGCACCGAGATCACCCCGTTCAGCACCACGGCCGCGATCCCGCGCGGGTACTGGAACGGGTTGGCAAAGGTGGCCGCGTCGGCGATCGCTGCCGGATCGAGCACGACCACATCGCCCGCCATGCCGGGACCGAGCCGTCCCCGATCGGTCAACCGGACGCGCGCGGCCGGCACGGCGGTCATCTTCCGGATGGCCGCCGCGAACGACAGCGCCCGGCGCTCGCGCACATAGTGACCGAGCACCCGCGGAAAGGCACCGGCCCCGCGCGGGTGCGGGCTGCCGCGCCGCGTGGGGCCATCCACGGCAAAGGCGCCGCCGTCGGAGCAGACCATGCCGACCTCGTGCGCCAGCAGGCGGTCGATGCTGTCTTCACTCATCGCAAACCCCAGCATCCCCACGTCGCCGCGGTTGCGCTCCAGCAGTCCGACGGCCGCGACGTACGGATCGAGCCCCTTGGCCTTCGCATAGGCGCCCAGCCGCTTGCCCTCGGCGTCACGGTCGATCGCTTCGCTCACCCGCGAGATCTGCACGTTGTCCCAGCCGCCGATCAGGTCGACCTTGGCCAGCGCCTCGGTGCGTATCCGCGGCGCGACGGTCGTGTCGCGCAGGCGCCCGAGAAAGGCCTGCGTGCCGCCGTCGCGGCTCCACACGGGGAACAGGTTGGTCAGCCCCGTGGAGTAG
>CANJOX010000145.1 GCA_947475795.1 Gemmatimonadota bacterium | reverse complement strand
GGAAAACCCGTGAATGTGAATCGGATGATGCCGCTTGATGTAGCGCATCAGGTCCAGATACCACTCGAAGGGGATATACGGGTTGTGGCCGCCCTGGATCAGGATCTGGACGCCGCCGAGTGCCTTGGTCTCCTCGATCTTCTCGCCGATCTGTTCGAACGACAGGGTGTACCCCTCACCGTGCTTCGGGCGGCGATAGAATGCACAGAAGCCGCAGTCCGCAACGCACACGTTCGTGTAGTTGATGTTACGGTCGACGATGTACGTGACCACCCCGTGCGGATGCCGTGCCTGCCGCACCCGGTCGGCTTCCATACCGAGTTCGAGCAGCGGGGCGTTCGTGTAGAAGTCGAGAAGGTCACGCATCGGAAGCTCCGGACGCACCGGCAGAACGTGGTGGACCGCTCATGCCGCCGGCAGAAAAGCCAGCGACCCATCGGGTACGCGGCCGGCCAGGACAAGGCGGCGGAAAAACTCCGTGAGACCCGCGAGATGCGGGTACGACAGGCGGTAGTCCAACCCCGAGAAGTACACAGCGCACGTCTCACGCGGCACCCCCGTGGCGATCGCCGCCTGCAGGGCGAGCTGGTCGATATGCTCGAGTCCCCAGTCGCGCGAGGCAATCAACGACGCGTGCGCCGACAGGGCGTCGCGTACGGGCGTCGAGCGTTGCGCCACCCAGACTGCGAAGACAAACGGCAGGCCGGTCCATCCTTTCCACACTGCACCAAGATCCTCACGGTGCGGATAGCGCTGGGCCCAGTCACCGCCACGGTTGGCCTGATCGAACAGCTTGAGCGCGGCATCGCCGATCACGAGGCGGGCATCGTGCGGCTCGTCCTCGAATCGCTCGACGTCGGCCAGCTCCGCGTCCCCCAGCACGAACTCAGGACGGCAGCGCCAGACATGCTCGAAGAGCAGTTCGAGCAGCGCCACCGAGGTCATCGAACTGCGGCTCACAATCACCTTCCGCCCGCCAAGCGCCGACGGTGGCCGCTTGCTGAACAACATCACGCTGCGCACCGGCCCGTCACTCGTGATCCCGAGCTCCGGCAACAAGAGATAGCGCGTCGCATCGCGCGCGTACTCGACGGCAGAGACCACGCTGACGTCGAGTTCGCCCCGCGCCATGAGTCCGTTGAGCGCGGTCGGGAAGCCCGTCACCAGTGCCCCGTCGAGCGACACGATCCCCCGATCGATCCCGCCGTAGACGGGATAGCAATTGATATACGGGATCCGACCGACGCGCAGCATGGCGTCAGGCCACCGCGACGGCAGGTGATCCAGCAGGCTCGGCGGCGCCGGTGTCGTCTGGGGCGAACTCGCGGAGCACACGATAGAACGAATCGCGTTCAGCCGGCACCTTGCCCGCGCCACGGATGAGCGTGAGCAGCTGTGGCAACGTCATCCCCTGCGGCGTGTGCGCCCCGACGGCGTGATAAATCTTCTCGCGCACCACGGTCCCCTCGATGTCGTTGACTCCGAAGTGCAGCGCGATCTGCGACACCGGCGTGGAGACCATGATCCAGTGCGACTTGATGTGCTCGAAATTGTCGAGGAAGAGACGTCCCACTGCCAGGTTCCGCAGATCATCGAAGCCCGTAGTGGACGTCCCCTCGCGGCCCAGCGTCTTGCCGAGCTCGTTACCATCGGGGTGGTACGCGAGCGGGATGTAGGCGAGAAACCCCCCGGTCTCATCCTGCAAATCGCGCAGCATCGTTAAATGCTGCAGGCGGTCCTCGATGGTTTCCACGTGACCGTAGAGCATCGTGCAGTTCGAGCGGATTCCCAGCCGGTGCGCGGTGCGGTGCACGTCGATGTAGTCCGTGCCGCCCAGCTTCTTGTCGGCGATCACGTCACGCACGGCGGCGCTGAACGTCTCGGCACCGCCACCGGGCATCGTGTCGAGTCCCGCCTCGCGCAACGCGATCAGCACGTCTTCGCGGCTCATCTTCTCGATGCGCGCAATGTGGGCGATCTCGACCGCGGTGAGCGCCTTGATGTGCACGTGCGGGTGGCGCTGCTTCAGCGCCCGGAACATCGTCTGGTAATACTCCAGACCGGCCTGCATATCGAGGCCGCCCACGATGTGAAACTCGCGCGTGATCGTGCCGTCGGCCTGATCCGATTCGGCGAGCACCTGATCAATCGTGTACCGATACGCGCCGTCCTCCTTGGGGAGGCGCGCGTAGCCACAAAACACACACGTCTTGCGCAGCACGCAGACGTTCGTGGGATTGATGTGCTGGTTGGAAGCGAACGTCACGCGGTCGCCGTGGCGGGCGCGGTTGGCCGCGTCGGCCATGGCACCGACGCCCAGCAGATCGGGCGACCGGAACAGCGTCACGCCATCCTGCATGGAGAGCCGCTCACCCGCGCGCAGCTTCTCCCCGATGGGGAGCAGCGCGACGTCGCGGAGACGGCTGAGATCGAACGGGATAGGCACAGGCATCAGGACGTACTCGGGCAAGAGCGCGAGGTATTCGCGCGGCACTTCACCGCGATGAACGCCCCGACGGGCCTAGTCGTGCCACCGTCGGAGGGCGATCGAGACGTTGTGCCCGCCGAAACCCGAACTGTTCGAGATCGCCACATTGACCGCACGCGCCCGCGGCGTGTTCGGCGTGTAGTCGAGCACGCACTCAGGGTCCGGCGTGTGGTAGTTGATCGTGGGCGGAATGACGCTGTCGCGCATGGCCAGGGCGCAGGCGATGAACTCCACCGACCCCGCGGCGCCGAGCATATGGCCCGTGGCTGATTTGGTAGAACTGATCGACAGCACCCGCGCGTGCTCGCCGAACACCGCCTGGATTCCCTTGGACTCGTTGGGATCGTTGAGGGGGGTCGACGTGCCGTGCGCATTGATGTAATCGACGTCGGAGGGCTCGAGTCCACCGTCTTTCAGGGCGCCGCGCATCGCGCGCTGGAGCCCTTCGTGCGCCTCCGGTTGTCCCGTGAGATGGTAGGCGTCGCCAGTGGCCCGGTAACCCACCACTTCCCCGTAGATCCGGGCGCCACGCCGACGCGCATGCTCGAGTTCCTCGAGCACCACGACGCCAGCCCCTTCCCCCATCACGAAGCCGTCACGGTCCTTGTCGAACGGACGCGAGGCGGTGGACGGCGAATCGTTACGCGCCGAGAGGGCGCCCATGTTGGCGAAGCCGCCGATCGCCATCGGTGTCACGGCCGCTTCGGAGCCGCCCGCGATCATGACATCGGCGTCGCCATACTGGATGGTCCGAAATGCATCGCCGATGGCGTGCGCACTGGATGCGCAGGCCGACACGGTGGCGTAGTTCGGGCCCTTCGCCTGAAGGCGCATGGACACGATTCCCGCCGCGATGTCACCAATGAACATCGGAATGAAGAACGGCGAGATTTTGCCGGGACCGAGCGAGCGGTAGACGTCGTGCTGATCCTCGAAGCTCCGGATCCCACCGATGCCACTGCCGATGATCACGCCCATCGTTTCGGGCACGATCGAGCCGGGGGTGATCCCGGCATCAGCCACGGCCTGCAGAGACGCGGCCACCGCATACTGCGCGTAGACATCGGCACGCTTCGCTTCCTTGCGATCCATGTACACCAGTGGGTCGAACTGCTTGACCTCACACGCGAACCGCACGGAGTACTTGCTGGCATCGAACTTCGTGATATCCGCACCACCGGACACACCGGCCAGCAAGGACTGCCAGGTCGTCGCCACGTCGTTGCCGACTGGCGTAACGGCACCAAGCCCCGTAACGACGACCCGCCGCCGCATTAGCCCGCGACCTTGGCCTCGAGGTAGGCCACCGCATCACCCACGGTGCGGAGCTTCTCGGCATCCTCATCCGGGATGTCGATGTTGAATTCCTTCTCGAACTCCATCACCAGTTCGACGATGTCGAGCGAGTCCGCGCCCAGGTCTTCGATGAAGCTCGCCTCGGGCGTGAGCTTCTCGCGCTCCACACCGAGCTCCTTTTCGATGATATCCTTGATCTTCGACGCGTGATCCGACATGGGAACGATCCTCTGGATTGTTGGAGAAGTGAGAGTGGGGAACTTAGCCAGTACACCGCGTCGCGGGGAGGGTCTGGGCGCAAGAAGCGTCAAACCCAGCCCGTTCGCGACCGACGCTACATGACCATACCGCCGTCCACCACGAAAACCTGCCCGGTCACATAACTGGTCAGGTCGGATGCGAGCACAGCCACCATGCCCGCGATGTCCTCGGCCGTGCCGAGGCGTTCGAGCGGAATGCCCGCGCCGAGCGCGCTACGCGCCTCGGGGGTCATGGCCGCCGTCATGTCGGTTTCGATGAAGCCAGGGGCGACCACGTTCGCCAGAATATTGCGAGACGCGAGTTCCTTGGCGATCGATTTGGTCATACCGATCAGCCCAGCCTTACTGGCGGCATAGTTGGCCTGCCCCTTATTGCCGATGATGCCGACGACGCTGGCCACGTTGATGATCCGCCCCCAGCGACGCTTCATCATCCCGCGCGATGCCGCGCGACAGGTCGCGAACGCGCCCCGCAGATTCGCATTGATGACGGCGTCCCAGTCATCATCCTTGAGGCGGATCAGCAGGTTGTCCCGGGTGAGACCGGCATTATTCACCAGAATATCGAGCTGACCGAAGTCTCTCTCGACCGCCTCCACGAGGGCAATGGCCTGCGCGGTTTCCGACACGTCGCACGCATAGCCGCGCACGTCGACACCGGTCTGCGCAGCGATCTCGAGTGCGACCGCGTCGGCCCGCGCCTGATCCCGTCCCGTCACCGCCACCCGCGCACCGGCAGCCGCCAGCGTGCCGGCGATGGCACGGCCGATCCCGCGCGTGGAGCCGGTCACCAACGCCACGCGCCCGGTGAGATCAATGCGAAGTCCGCTCATGGTTGGATCAGCTCAGGTTCAGTCGGCGTCAGGCGGTTGCGCCTGTGCTGTCGAGCAACTTCTCGACCTCAGCCACGGTTCCACATGTCATCGTCTTCACGGAGGGCGCCAGGCGTCGGAGCAGTCCGGTCAGCACCGCACCGCTCCCGATTTCCACAAACGTCGCCTCCGGATACTGCGCCACGAGCAGACGGCTCACGCGGGTCCATTGGACCGGCGCGGTGAGCTGCTGGATCAGCAATGGGACCGCCTCGGCGGCCGAGGTCACAGCGGCGGCGTTCACGTTGGCGATCACCGGGACACCGGGATGCTGCCACGTCTCCGCCGCGAGCGCCTCCGCCAGACCGGCGACCGCGGGTTCCATCAGGGGCGAGTGAAACGCCCCACTGACCGGCAGCGGCAGGCAGCGCTTGGCGCCCGCGTCTTTCGCGAGTTCCATGGCCCGCTCGACGCCGGCAACTTCGCCCGAAATGACGACCTGTTCGTCGCTGTTGTAGTTCGCCGGCACGACCATCCCGCGCTCCGCACTCGCCTGCGCGCAGATGTCATCGATGGACGTGGTGAGCACACCGAGCACCGCGGCCATCGCCCCCGGTCGCGCCATGCCCTGCTCGTACATGAGCGTGCCACGCCGGCGCACAATACGGGCGGCCGCGGCCACCTCAAGCGCACCCGCGACGTGATAGGCCGAGATCTCGCCGAGGGAGTGCCCCGCCGCGGCCACCACCTGCCCGCCGATCGCATGGCGAACCACGGCCCACACGGCCGCGCTGTGCGCCAACAGCGCCGGCTGCGCATTGACCGTGCGCGTGAGGTCATCGGCGGGGCCGTCGAAGGCCAGCGCCGAGAGTGAGGCGCCGACGGCATCATCAACGGCCTGAAACGCCTCACGGGCCGCAGGAAACGCGGTATACAGGTCTTTCCCCATCCCGACCTTCTGGGAGCCTTGCCCGGGGAGGAGCAGTACGTAGGTCATGATGGTCGTGAGATCGAGGGCAGACGCGCGGGTGCTCAGAAACGAGCGACCAGCGAGCCCCAGGTGAAGCCGGCGCCGAAGGCGGCGAACAGCACGGTCGTTCCCTCGCGGACGCGGCCCTGCTCCACCGCGTCGTTCAGCGCGATCGGGATGGAGGCGGCGGACGTGTTGCCAAAGCGATCGACGTTGACGAACACCTTGTCCATCGAGATACCGGCATGTTTCGCGGTCGCCTCGATGATGCGCACATTCGCCTGATGCGGGATCAGCAGATCGACGTCCGCCGCGGTGATCTTAGCCGCATCGAGCGCGCGATCCGTGGCTTCCGCCATCGACCGCACGGCGTGCTTGAACACTTCGCGACCGGCCATGCGCACGTACTGACGCTTCTGCTCGAAGACCTCGGGCGAGAACGGCTCGGCCGCGCCGCCGGCCGGACGCCACAGCAGTTCGGTGAGCGCACCATCGGAGCGCATGAACGAGGACAACACGCCCTTGGCGGCGGTGCGGTCGCGGGAGCGGCGCAGCACCGTGGCCCCGGCGCCATCGGCGAACAGAATGCAAGTGTTCCGGTCCGTCCAATCGACGATCGTGCTCAGCATCTCGGCGCCGATCACCAGCACGGTGTCGGCCGATCCGCTGGCGATCAGCGATTCACCGACGATGGCCGCGTACAACCACCCGGAACAGGCGGCGGCGACGTCGAAGGCTGCGGCGCGCGTGCAGCCCAACAGCGTCTGAATTTCGACCGCAGTGGAGGGCAGCAGGTGATCGGGCGTGGCGGTGCCGAGAATGATGACATCGATCTCGCCCGCTTGCACACCGGCGCGCGCCATCGCCTGGCGCGAGGCCTCGGCCGACAGCGAGGCGAGCGTCTCACCGTGCTTCGCGATGTGGCGCTGCCGGATCCCGGTCCGCTCGATGATCCACTGGTCGTTCGTATCGACACCCATCGCCGCGATATCGGCGTTGGTGACCACTTGCTTGGGGACGGCGTGTCCCGTTCCCGCGATGTACGCCAGCGGACGCTTCATGCAGTGGTTCCCGTGGGGGTCTGCGAGTCGGCCAGCCGGCGCCCGATCTCGGCGGTCATGTCGGATTCGTGGGCGCGGACCGCGACGAAGATGGCGTTCATCATCGCGCGCGGCGAGCTCTTCCCGTGGGAGATGATGCTGACGCCGCGGACACCGAGCAGTGGCGCGCCCCCCTGCTCATCCACATCGAGCTGGGTGAGCGATCCGGCGATCGTGCGCGCATTGAGACCCGCCACCTGCGAGATCATTCCGATCAGCATCGGGCCGATCCCTTCGTAGAACTTGAGCAGGATGTTCCCGGTGAAGCCGTCGCACACGACGACGTCGATGTCGCCGCGATCGCACGCGCCCGCCGGGAGATCACGGCCTTCGACATTGCCGAGGAAGTTGAGACCCGCGCCGCGCAAGCGCTGGTGCGCATCCTTCACAACGGCATTGCCCTTCTCCGGCTCTTCGCCGATGGAGAGCAAGCCCACCGCCGGGTTGTCACGGCCCAGGAGCGCCCTCGCGTATACGGTGCCGATGCGTGCGAACTGCACGAGTTCTTCGGGGGAGCAATCGACATTGGCGCCCGAATCGAGCACGAGAATCGGCGCCTTGGCGGTCGGGAACAGCGTGCCGATCGCCGGCCGTGTGAGACCGGCGTGCAGCTTGAGGTGCACGAGTGACCCGGCCATCTGCGCGCCAGTGTTGCCGGCGGACACGAAGCCGTCAGCGTGTCCGTCGGCAACGCGCTTGAGACCGACCACCATGGAACTGTTGGTCTTACCGCGGATAGCGACGCTGGGCCGGTCGGTCATCTCGATGATGTCCGGAGCCTCCACGACCGTGATACGATCACGGACGTGCGTCAACGCGGAAAGCTCGCCGCCGAGCAAGGCGCCGAGTTCCGCTTCGATGACCGCGGTGCGGCCGACCAATTCGATGTGATGCTGCGCGGGGAGCGCGTCGAGCGCCCGGAGGGCGCCAGCAATGGGGGCCCGGGGGGCGAAGTCACCCCCCATGGCATCCACGGCGATGCGCGCCAAACTTACGCTTCCTGCGCAGTTACCCGCTGCTCACCCGCATAAAACCCACACTCGTT
>CANJOX010000144.1 GCA_947475795.1 Gemmatimonadota bacterium | reverse complement strand
GTGAGCTCGGACATGGGCGGGGCGGTGAGGGAGGGACGACGGACCTTCCTCAACAGAAGCCGCGAGTACGACGCGGGGTTCCGCGCCGAGTGCCCGGGCCCACGTACGGGGTGGCGCACGCGAGGCGCGCCGTCTCAATTGCACCCATGACGCGGAACAGCGAAGGGCGGGGTGGCACGGACGCACGGCGGGCGGAGCGCGGCCGGTGAGTGTGCACGTAGTGCTCGTGCACCCGGAGATCCACTGGAACACCGGGAATGCGGGACGCACCTGTCTGGCGACCGGGGCAACACTGCATCTGATCGAGCCGCTGGGGTTCTCGCTCGAAGAGGCGCAGGTGAAGCGCGCGGGGCTGGACTACTGGGAACACGTGGAGGTGCGCGTGTGGCCCAACTGGGAATCGTTCGAAGCCGAACTGCCGCGCCTCGGCCAGCCGTTCTTTTTCTCCACGAAGGCGACCCAGCTGTTCTGGGACGCCCCGCTGGCGCCCGCGGAAGGGACCGTGCTGGTGTTCGGGCGCGAGACGGGCGGCTTGCCGGCGGCGCTGCACGAGCGCTATGCCGACCGGTTCGTGAGCCTGCCGATCGTGTCGGAGCGCGTGCGCTCGCTCAACCTGTCCACGACGGTTGCGGTGGCGGTGTACGAAGTGCTGCGGCAGCAGCACGCGCGGCCTTAGGGCGCGGTGGACACCAGCCGCGTGATCGCGCGCAGTCCGTCGTCGCCCACGTCGAGGCTGTAGGCGTTCACGTACAGCGCGATGTGCTGTGCGCACACGTCGTCGGACAGTTCCTGGGCATGGGCGCGCACGTAGTCGCGGCTCGCGTCGGGGTGATCGAAGGCGTACTGCACCGAGGCGCGCAGCGCCCGTGTCACGGCGGCGGCCGTGTCGTCATCGAGGTCGGCCCGCGCGCAGATGCCGGCCAGCGGCACGGGCAGTCCGGTGTCGTGCTGCCACCAGTCGCCCAGATCGGCCGCTTTGACCAGGCCGTGCGCCGCGTACGTAAAGCGGCTTTCGTGAATGATGAGACCGGCGTGCACCTCGCCACTCGCGACCGCGTGAAGGATCCGGTCGTAGCGCATCTCCACGACGTCGTCGAGCGCGGGTGCGGCGAGCCGGAGCAGCCGGTACGCCGTGGTGGCGCGCCCCGGGATCGCCACGCGCCCGCGCACCGCCTCGGCCAGTGACATCGGCGATCGCGTGACCACCAGCGGTCCGACCCCGTCGCCTAGCGCGGCGCCGCTGCGCAGCAGCCGGTAGCGCGCGCCCACCGAGGCGAACGCACCGATGCTCAGCTTGGTGATCTCGAACGCACCGGTGACGGCACGCCGGTTGAGCTCCTCGATGTCGAGCAGCACCGGCGTGATGCGCAGCGGCGTGTCCACGAGGCCGTGCGTGAGCGCGTGAAACGCAAAGGTGTCGTTGGGGCAGGGCGAATAGCCGAAGGTGAGCTCACGCATGCGCCGCTCCGGTGTCGAGCCACGCGGCCAGCGCCGTCACGAGCCGCGGCGTGACCCCGGTGATCGCGGTGAAGGCGGCGTCGAAGTGCCACCGCGCGCGGTCGTCCTCTTCGATGTCGTTGGCAATCGCGCGCACCTCGATGGCCGGGATGCCGGCGCGCTGCGCGGCGCGCAACACGCCGAACCCTTCCATCGCTTCCACGTCGCAATCGCTGGTGCCGCCCACGCGCGCGCTGGTGCCGATGGTGCGCACCAGTGCCTCCGGGCAGGCGTGCTGCACGGCGGCCAGTATCGCCGGCCCCGCCGTGACGAGGCGCGGCGCCCACGCCTCCGGCACGTTGCTGTCGGCGTAGTGCGACGCCCCGCCGATGATGAGCTGTGCGGGCGCGAGCGCACACCGGCGCCGCGCGCCGGCAATCCCCACGTGCAGCACGGCGGCCGGGCGATGCTCGGCGATCGCCGCGGCCGTGGCCGCCGCCGCTTCCACGGGGCCGACGCCGCACAGCACGGCGTGCCATTCGGGGGCGATCGCGAGTTCGCGCGGCGTGGCGGCCACCACCAGAATGCGCGGGCTCATGGGCGCCGGTGCGTGAGGGTCCACGCGTGTCCGGCCGGATCGCGCACGGTGGCCTGCCGGTCCCCGTCGGGGTCCCCGTCGGGGTGGTCGGCGGGCGGGGCGAGGCCTTCGGCACCGAGGGCCACGGCACGCGCGTACGCGACATCCACGTCGGGCACACGCACCATCAGCACCGCCGGCGGGCGGCCACCGGTGGCGGGGTGGGTGGTCGGGTCCCACGCCACGACCACTACCGTGCCGTTGCCCACGGTGAGCGGAACACGATGCGCGGGCAATGGCTGTTGCAGTTGCGCGCCCAGCACCTCGCGCAGCCAGTGCACGGCGGCGTCCACGTCGGGGTAGCTGCGCATCGGGGTGAAGGTGGGGTCGGGGATCACCACCGGTGGCAGCGGCAGCGGTCGTGCCACGAGCTGCTGTTCCAGATGCGCGAGAATCGGCGGCCACGCGAGCTCGTGCCCGTCGCGCGCGCCGGTGGTGGTGAAGCCGGTCTGCGTGAGCGTGACGCGGGTGGTGTGCGCGTCCACGGCGTCGAGCTGCACGGTGAGCGTCGTTTCGGCGCCACCGGTGCCGGCGGCGCCCGTCATCCAGGTCATGGACACCAGCGCGTCGGGCTCGAGGCGCAGGATGCGTCCGTAGTGCGGATGCCGGATCGGTGCGCGGCCGTCGCCGAAGCGCTGCGTGACTTCGAAGAAAAACGGGGCGCCCACGACGCCCGGGCACTGCGCACTGTCCGCGTCGGCAAACCACGCGCCCCATCCGGTCGTCCAGGCGCGGAACAGCATCGCGGCCGGGAGGGACATGGTGCGGGTGACGGACAGTGCAGGCATGGGACCACGGGGAAGGAGAGAACGTCGGTGACGGAAAGTGACGGATGGGGCGTTCCGAGGCAATTTGCAGGGAGCGTCCCCTCCTCCCCACCGCGGTGCCCGTTGCCGCCCGTCCGTGCCGCCATGTTGCCCATGTGTCGTCGTTTGGTGTCCGTTGCCCTGTCGCTCGTGCTGTCGCTGTTCGTGTTGCCGTGGACGGGGGCGTCGGCGCAGGGTGCCGCCACGCCGCTGTGGTCGGGGCGCTTCGATGTCGCCCCGGACAAGGCGCTGCTGGCCTGGGGTTCGTCGTTCTCGTTCGACAAGCGGATGTTCGAAGACGATGTGACGGGCAGTCTGGCGTGGGCCGAGGCGCTGACGCGGGCCGGCGTGCTGAACGCGGCGGAGTCCACGGCGATCCGCGACGGGCTCACGGCGATCCTGACGCGCGGACGCACCGATCCGACGTTCCTGTCGGGGGCCGATGAAGACGTGCACTCGTTCGTGGAGCGCGTGCTGATCGAGCGGATCGGCGACCCGGGGCGTCGGCTGCACACCGGGCGGTCGCGCAACGATCAGGTGGGGGTGGATCTGCGGTTGTACGTGCGTCGGCGCATTCCCGACGTGCAGCGGTCGCTGCTGGCGGTGATCGATGCGCTGGTGGCGCAGGCCGACGCGGCGGGCGATGCGGTGATGCCGTCGTACACGCACGTGCGGCGCGCGCAGCCGGTGCTGGTGTCGCACTACTGGCTGGCGCACGCGCAGGCGCTGCGCCGCGATGTGCAGCGCTTCGACGCCGTGCGTGCGGAGGCCGACGCGATGCCGCTGGGGTCAGGGGCGATCGCGGGGACGAACTACGCCGTCGATCCGGCGTTTCTCGCCCAGCGACTCGGCTTTTCGCGCGTGGTGGCAAACAGCATCGACGCCACGTCGGATCGCGACTATGCCAGCAGCTTTTTGCATGCGTCATCGCTGGCGATGGTGCACCTGAGCCGTCTGGCGGAAGACGTGGTGTTGTTCACGGGTGAGGAGTTCGGCTTCTTCGGGCTGTCGGACGCCGTGGCCACCGGCAGCAGTCTGATGCCGCAGAAGAAGAACCCCGACCCGATGGAGCTGGTGCGCGGGAAGACGGGGCGCACGATCGGTCATCTCACGGCGCTGCTGACCACGATGAAGGGGCTGCCGACCGGGTACAACAAGGATCTGCAGGAGGACAAGGAGTCGCTGTTCGACGCGGAGGACACCGTGATGGGATCGGCGGGAGCGGCCGCCACGGTGGTGCGCACGCTGACGCTCGATCGGGCGCGCACGGCGCGGGCGGCGTCGGGGTTTCTGCTGGCCACCGACGTGGCGGATTATCTGGTGGCGAAAGGGGTGGCGTTCCGGACGGCGCACGAGGTGGTGGGGGGGATGGTGCGTGAGTTGCTCAAGCAGCAGCGCACCTTCGAGGCGTTGACGCCGGCGGAGTGGCGGACGTTTCATCCGCAGTTCGGTGCCGACGTGATGCGGGTGGTGACCGCGCAGTCATCGGTGCGGGCCAAGCGCACGCCGCAGTCCACGCACCCCGACGCGGTGCAGGCGCAGCTGACCGAGCTGCGCGCGTGGCTGGACGGTCAGCACGCCGCCATGCCGCTGCCCGTGCGTGATCTCGATGTGCGCGGGAGCGGCGCGCCGGTGTTCCGGATACCGGCCCTCGCCGTGACGACGGCGGGGACGTTGCTGGCGGCGTACGATGCGCGGCCGGCCATGGCCGACGTGCCCAGCAACATCGCGCTGGTGCTGCGTCGCAGCGCGGACGGCGGCGCCACGTGGAGCGAGCGCGTGGTGGTGCGGTCGGACACCGCGCCGTACGGCTTCGGCGATCCGAGTTTCGTGGTGGACCGCGTGACGGGGCGCGTGTTCCTCTTTCACGCCGCGTCGGTGGCGCAGGGGTTCATGGGTTCGCGCACCGGGCATCGGGACGATGACCCACAGATTCTGCACGCCGATGTGAGCTGGTCGGACGACGACGGCGCCACGTGGCGTCATCGCCGCCTCACGTCGATGATCAAGGACACCACGTGGGGTGGGCTGTTCGCCACGTCGGGCGCGGGGATCCAGCTGCAGCAGGGGGCGCACGCCGGACGGCTGGTGCAGCCGTACGTGATCCGAATGGCGGGGGCCACGTATGGCGCCAGCCTCTTGAGCGACGACCACGGGGCCACGTGGCGCATGGGCGCGCTGGTGGGGCCGGGGGTGGACGAGAACGAGGTGGTGGAGCTGGCCGATGGCACGGTGCAGTTGAACGCGCGCGCCACGCCGTACCGGTTGGTGGCCGCATCCCGCGACGGCGGCGCGCACTACGGGGCGCTGCGCGCGGATAGCACCTTGATCGACCCGGCCAACAACGCCGCGCTGATCCGCACGCCGGGTGGCGCGCTGTTGTTCAGCAACACCGCCGACCGTGCGGCGCGGCAGCGGCTCACGGTGCGCACGTCGTGCGACGGCGGTGCCACGTGGCCCGTATCGCGGGTGCTGGAGCCCGGGGCGGCGGCGTACTCCACGATGGCCGTGCTGCCCGACGGCGATGTGGGGGTGCTCTTCGAGCGGGGCGCGTACGCGGCGATCAGTTACGTGCGTCTGCCGGCGTCGTGGGTGGGGCGGTGCTGAGCCCATCGCGGCGGCCGGTGCCGCACACCGGTGAGGGATGAGCGGATATGCTAGATAAACTCTTCATTCGCGATCTCGCCGTGCGGTGCATCATCGGGGTGTTCCCCGAGGAGCGGGAGAAAAAGCAGGAAGTCATCATCAACGTGGTGATGTCGGCGGACCTCACGCGGGCGGGTCACTCCGATGACCTGCGCGATACGGTGGATTACAAGCGCGTGACGAAGGCGATTCTCGCGGCGATCGAGCCATCGCAGTATCTGCTGATCGAGCGCATGGCGCAGGTGGTGGCGGATCTGTGCTTCACGGACGAACGCGTAAAGCACGTGGAGGTCACCATCGACAAGCCCGGTGCGCTGCGCTTCGCGAAAGCCTCCGCCGTGACGATCTATCGTGACCGGCACGATGCATAGGTCATGAATCGCGCCTTCCTCAGTGTCGCGTCCAATATCCGGCCCCGCGAAAACATTCTGACGGCGATCGGTCGCCTCACGGAGACATCGCGCGTGCGCACGGTGTCGCGGTGTTTCGTGACGGCGGCGATTCCCGCAGCGGATCGCCCGCCGACGAACGCGCTGCCGTCGTTCATCAATTGTGTGGTGCTGGTCGAGACCGCCTACGGGGCCAGCGCATTCAAAGATGAGATCTTGCGGCCGCTGGAGCAGGCGCTGGGACGGGTTCGCACGGACAACCGGTATGCGCCTCGCCCCATCGATCTCGATCTCCTGCTGTTCAACGACGAACAGCACACTGAGGACGGTCTCACGATTCCGGATCCGGAGATTTTTGCGCGCTGGTTTCTGGCGCAGGGGATTCTCGATATCGACGGGGACGTGATGGTGCCGCACGCCACCGCCCCCTTCCGTGCCCTCGTGGCCGCGCGGCGCGACCTGTGCTGTCCCGCCGGCGCAGCGGTACCTGAGGACCGGCCATTGCGGCGCGATATTCTGGCGCTCATTGCATCCGGGCTCGCGTCATGAGCCGACCGCCGGGCGCGCGTGTGGCGCCGGCACCGTCCCCGATCACTCTTCGTCCCACGCGTCATCATGCTTGAACACGAACCCCGCCCCATGCCGATCCCGCCGCACGCGCACGACTCGGACCCGGTCGCCCTGGTCACAGGGGCAAGCCAGCGACTGGGGGCGCACATCGTGTCCACGCTGCACGCGCGCGGCATGCGGGTGGTCGTGCACTATCGTCAGTCCGACGTGCCGGCGCGTGACTTGTGCGCGTCGCTGGAACGCCGACGCCCCGGTTCCGTGCTGCTGGTGGCGGCGGATCTGGCGTTACCCGAGGCGCCGCAGGCGATCGTCGACGCGATCCGTGCGCGGTGGGGGCGGTTGGATGTGCTCGTGAACAACGCCGCCGCGTTCCATCCCACCCCACTCGAGCACAGCACGGTGTCCGACTGGGATGCGATGACCGCGGTCAATCTCCGCGCGCCGTACTTCCTTTCGCAGGCCGCGCTGCCGCTCCTGCAGGCGCAGGGGGGCAGCATCATCAATTTGGTGGACGTGTACGCCGCCCGTCCGCGGCCCGGGTACGCCGTGTACTGCGCGACCAAGGCCGGCCTCGTTGCGCTCACGCAGGCCCTTGCCCGCGAGCTGGCGCCCACCATTCGTGTGAATGCCGTCGCGCCGGGCGCAATTCTCTGGAGTGCCGAGTCAACCGCCGGTGACCAGCACACCATCCTGGCCAAGACGCCGCTGGCGAAGCTGGGCAGCGTCGAGGACATCGCGCGCGCCGTGTGCTACCTGCTCGATGCACCCTACGTCACCGGTCAGGTGATGAACGTGGACGGCGGCCGCTCGATCGCAGATTAGGACGGCGTCGATGTCGCCCGACCCCATCCCCGCGTGGTGACGCCATCGCTCAACCGGTGGCGCGCTATGACGGGGCGCCGCGCTCAGGATGTCCAGTACGTGACGCGTCGCACATCGCTGTCGAACCGACCGTCGGGATACAGGTTGATCCAGCGATACCCGGGGGCTTCACCGGTCACGTGCCCGGACTTCGAGGTGGACTGATAGCCGGTGGCCGGCGTGGACAGATAACAGATGCCCTGCTGCACCACCAGGAATTCCTGATGCACGTGCCCTGAGATCACCAGCCTGATGCTGGGCAGCTGCTCGAGCTGCTGCATGACCTGCTGGTGATTGCGCACCTCCACCGCCACGCCACGATCCTGATGCTCCGGCAGATTGTAGTGGGTGGCAATCAGCGCCCATTTCTCCGGGTGTTCACGGATCCGCGCGGATACGCGCTGCAAGGCCGACTCACTGATCGCGACATGATCGCTGCCGGGCGCCGGTGCCTGATCGGCGGCAAGCAGCAAGATCTGCCAGTGGCCCAGCACGCACTGCTCGTCCATCGAGATGGATGGCTGTGGATACACGAGACGGGCGGCGTCGGGATTGTCGTGATTGCCCAGCACGCAGTACACCGGCGCGTGGAAGACGCTCAGTGCGTCGGCGATGTATTGATACGTG
>CANJOX010000143.1 GCA_947475795.1 Gemmatimonadota bacterium | reverse complement strand
CATGCGGATGCCCAGCTCCACCGGCTTCACCGCGTTGCGATCGGTCACGGTCACCTTGATCATGGGAATGGTCTTCCCCCCGAACTTGTAGCCCGGTTCGATGGTGCGCGTGGCCGTGTCAAATCGCACGCCCGGCAGCTTGAGCGCGTTGAGGGTACGGGCGATCGCCACGTGGTCGGTGAGGTAATCGGCGCCCATCAACGTGAACGGCGCGTCGGTGCCACGTCCTTCGGTGGCATTGGTGCCTTCGAAGAACACCGTGCCCGGATACAGCAGCTCGGCGTCGAGCGTGCGCAGATTCGGTGACGGATTCACGCGCGGAATGCCCGTTTCGTCGAACCACATGGCGCGCGTGTAGTTCTTCATGGGAATCACCGTGACCTGCGCGTTGAGCGCCTTGGTGCCCACGAGATAGCGCATGAGTTCACCGGGGGTCAGGCCGTACCGGAGCGCCACGGCGTGCTGCCCCACGAGCGACCGGAATTTGAGATCGAGGATGTTGCCTTCGAACCGGTCGGCGCGAATCGGGTTGGGGCGGTCGAGGATGATGATGGGCTTGCCGGCGCTGGCGGCCGTGAGGGCGAGTGTCCACTGATAGGTGTACACGCGCGCGCCCACGTCCTGAATGTCGTACAGCAGGACGTCGATGTCCTTGAGCATGTCGGGCGTCGGCGTTTCCACGGCGCCGTACAACGAATGCACCGTGACGCCGGTCTTCGCATCCACGCCGCTGCTGATCTTCTCGCCGGCTTTGGCCTCGCCGCGGATGCCATGCTCGGGGCCATAGAGCGCGGTGAGCTTCACGCCGGGGGCCTTGAACAACAGGTCGATCGTGCTCGTGCCCTTCCGGTCACGTCCCGAGTGATTGGTGAGCAGGCCGACGCGCTTGCCCTTGATGAGATGCAGCGAATCGGTGAGCAACACTTCGATGCCGGGAATCACATTCCCCGTGCGGGGCTGCGCGGGGCGGGATTGCGCCTGGAGCGGCGCCCTGGGCACGAGGGCGAGGGTGAGCGCGCAGAGCACCGTGGCGGCCATCGTGGCGGGCTGCCGGAGCGTGGAGCGTGTCATGGCAGGTGGGGAAGGAGGTGAGGGGCGCGCCGAGTCGCGTGCGGCGAGGCACTCGATGCACCGGTCCGTCATTGCCTAAAGTATCTCCACGCGTGCGCCGCTGCTCGTGCGTGGTCGGTCATCGTCCCCGCGACGCCACGGTGCGTCACCCGATGCCGCCCCAGATGCGCGCAAAGGCATGGGCCGCCTCGCGCGCCAGTGCCTCGTCTACCGGATAGTCGGCCACCGGCGTCACGCCGAAGCGCAGGGCGGCGAAAGCGCCGACCAGCACGGGGCAGTAGTTGCTCATGCCGGCGAAATGAATCGAGCGACCCATGGCGTCGGCGAAGTCGGTGGCGGTACGTGTGAAGTACACGGCGGCCTCGAGCACCTTGGGCGCGTATCCGCCGCGTGAGAGCAGCGCCGGGTCTGGCGTGCGGTCGGAGAGCAGGGTGTGCACCACGCCGGTCGTGACGAGCGCAGCCTCGCTGACGGCCGCGTCCAACGTGGCGCCGCGCAGCATGCAGCGCACAATGGTCGCGGTCGCCGCACTCGACTCGGCGGCGTCGGGGTGCCAATGCGTGAGGCGCGCTTCGGTCCGGGCGGCGTCGGCCACCTGCGCGTCAGGGATCACGGCCGCACAGCCGATGGCGGTGGCGCGGTGTGCGGTGTTGGCGCCGGCCGTGAGGCCGCGCTGTTCGGCGTGCACGCGTTGGGCGGCGGTTTCGGGGGCGATGCCAATATTGATGTGTTCGAGCACGGCACTCCACGTGGGGCCGGTGTCGAAGGCATCGGAGCGGTGCCACGCGAGGTAGCGCTGCACCACGATGGTGGTGTCGAGCCCGTGCGCGTCGGCGATGGCGTGGCCGAGCATCATGGCCATGCGCACCGGGCCGCCGATGCGGTCGCCGATGGCTTGGCCGAGCAGGGGGTTGAACGGGGTGGCGGTCACCTAGACGCGGTCGACGTCGCGCTCAACGTCACTGTCGATGCCGCGCACGAAGCCCCGCACGAAGCCCCGCAGGCTGCGCGCGGTCCGCACCGGATGCGTCGGTGACATCGTAATCACGTCCATGAGACCTCCATTGTGATGAGCGATGGACATGACGGGCGGAGGAAGGTGGATCGAGGGGGTGTGACGGTCAACGCGCCGGACATCCGGTGGCGCGGTGCCGCCGCCGATCGGCCTGTCGCCATTCGCCTAGCCGACGCCCCTACGGCGCGTCCCCACCGTACGACCGGATGTAGTCCACCTCCAACCGGAACGTCCCGTCCTTGCCGTCGGCGATGTACAGCCCCACGCCGCGGATGTGCGCCACGTCGAGGGGCGCGGCGTTCACGGACCGGCCGAAGATGGTGCTTCGCAGCGCGCTGAAGGGTACGCGCACGAGCGTCCACTCGGCGGTGGTTGCGACGGGCGCGCGACGGGAGATGGTGCGGCCGTAGGTGCGCGTGCCGTCGTCGATCTCCACTTCAAACTGGCGCCCGCTGCCGCGCACCCGGAGCTCGATCCCCGCCTGACCGGTAAGGTCGACGTCGCGCCGCGCGCGCACGGAGGTGAAGCCGCCATCCTGCGTGACCAGTGTACCGGTAAAGCGCAGCGTCCCCTCGGCCACCGCCACGAACCCCGCGGAGTGACCGCCCATCACGCCGTCGTTCACCACGTCCCAGTCCGCCTCGTTGGCGCGGTCGAACGCGAACAAGGTGGCCGGTGCCGACGGCAGGGCGGGGCGGGGGCGCGCCCCCACGCCCAACAGCACCAGCAGCGACGGCACCAGCAGCGACGGCACCAGCAGTCGGCGCATGCGCACCGACTAGACGGAGAAGGTGATCACGCCGCCGTTCACCGTGACCGGATAGCTGCGCAGCGGTGCCGTGGCGGGGCCGGTGGCCACCTGTCCGCTGGTGCGGAAACGGGAACCGTGGCAATCGCACTCGAGCAGCGACGTGCTGTTGTTGAAGCGGGCGAGGCCGCAACTGCTGTGCGTGCAGGTCTTGGAGAGCGCGACGAATCCGGCGCCCGTGTTGATGACGATGGCATCGGCCGCCGAGAGAATCACGAACTGCCCGGCGGTCGCGATCCCGGCCAGCGTGGTGTTGATGGACACCGACGACCCGCTGATCGTGACGCCGGTCTGCGCCGCGCCTGTGTTGCCGCCTCCGCTTGGCGGGGTGGTGCCGCCGGGGGTCGTGGGGCCGCTGCTGGGGGCGGTGGTCCCGCCGCTGCAGGCCGCGGCCAGTGCGGCGGCGACAAAGTAGGCGGCGGTGGTGCCCACGAAGGCACGGCGGTCAACGACGTCGGGAACGGGCGAGTTGGACATGGACCGTGGGCTGAACGCGGAGGAGGGCGTGACGACACGAGATCAAGTGGTGATCGCCCGAGGCGGTTCCCAACGGTCCCGGCGCGCCGCCGCGGTGGACGCGTTCGACGGCGTTGGCGCGGGGAGCCGACCGTCGCCCTCAGTCCCCCAGATCCAACGCAAAGCGCCAGCGTGGGTCGTCCCAGTAGTGCGGGCGCCCGTCGTGGAGGCGCAGCGGCGAGAAGGTGCGCACCGACAGCGTGCGGCCGTCGGGCTCGAAGGTGAGCAAGCGCAGCCAGCCGTCGCCCCCGTTGCCGAGGTGGTCGGAGCCGCCGCCCAAGCCCTGGGCGTTGAACAGCATCTGGTGGACCGACCGGCCGGCGTCGTTGGCGTCGTGGCGGTATCCCACGTGGCTGTCCATCTCGTGGCCGTTCAGCACGAGGCGGAGGTTGGGGCTGCGGCGTACGAGGGCGTGCCACAGATCTTCGCCGTCGTGCGTGTCCCCGCCGATCCCGGTTTTGTACCAGTGCGGGTTGCCGGCGCGCTGCCGGTTGCCGTTCTGGCCGTCGCGCTGGTTGTCGGGGAGCACGAAGTCGTGCACGAGCAGGATGCCCAGATGATCGCGGAAGCGCGGCCGGGCCAGCAGTTCGCGCGCCCACTCCACGGCGAAGCGGCGCGGGCCCCACTCGAGCGCGACGATGAGGAGGTCACGGCCGTCGGGAGCACGGAAGGCATACGCCGCGTTTTCGAGGGTGGCGTGCCCATCGCGGGTGGGCGGCCCTTCCACGAAGATGCCGCCGCCGCGACCGTCGCAGGTGAGCGGGTTGTGGGTGAGCGGGAAGTAGTCGTTGAAGCGCGTGGCGCGCGACTCCGCGCTGCGCTCGCCGTAATCGTGGTTGCCGGTGGTGAACACGGTGGGGAGCACGCCGTTGAACACGCCCAAGGCGCGCTGTGCGGAGCGCCACTGCGATGTAGAGTCCTGATCGCCGAAGCCACGGCCCCCGCCCACGGCGATGTCGTTCTGCTCCACGAAGTCGCCTTCGTGCATCACCAGCCCGATGTTCCACGCCGCGCGGTGATCGTGCACCCACTGCGTCATCCGATCGAAGTGCGGCTGGTTCTTGGCGTACTTGGCGTAGTTCTGGGTGTCGGGAAACAGCGCGATGGTCCAGCCGGCGCCGGGGCCGCGCGCCGGGTCCACGAGCGCCGGGGCCGGCGGCTGCGCGAACGGGCGCCAGCGGCCCACGAACGGCGCGGCCAGTACGCCCTGCAGCAGACGGCGGCGGGTCAGCAAAAGGGGTGACATGGCGTGGGGGGGCGACGCGGGCATGGATCACCTACCGCCGGATCTCGCGCGTGTTGTCCCCGGGGTTGCGGTCGATAAGCAGGTTGTACGGGTCGATCCCCGCGCGCTCGGGGGCCGAGGGGACCACGAACGTGTAGCGTGCGGCGCCGCTCGTCACCTTGACCCGGCGGACGGCCAGTGCCGGGCCAAGCCGTGCCCCCGCCGGCGCCTTGCCGAACACGCCGATGTCCACGTAGTCCGCCATCGGTTGCTCGACCTCGGCGCCCAGTGAATCGGCGCGAAACTTGCGCGCCGTGGTGAACACCGTCACGTCGTATGCGCCGTCCGTGCGTGTGGTGCTCGTGACGCTGTCCGCCCGCGCATCCCACAGCGTGATCGTTTCGAAGTAGTCGGTGAGCGCATAGCGCAGCGAGTCCGGCGTTGCCGCCGTGAGGTGCTTCATGAGGTCGTACGTGGTGGCGTACGGTGGCCCGGTGAAGCGCCCCTCGTCCAGATACGCTCGGATGGCCGCGTGCAGCGGGGCTTCGCCGATCAGGTCGCGCAGGGCAAAGAGCGCGAGTGAGCCCTTCTGGTACCACACGTAGCTCTCCTGGTCCACGCGCGTGAGCGGACGTTCGCCGCGCGTTTCCCCCGCCCGTCCGCGCAAATACCGATCGAGCTCCGCGCGCAGGAACTTCTGGGTGAAGGGTCGGCCGTGCACACGATCGGTCACGACCAGCGCGGCGTATTCCGACAGCGACTCCGACAGCATCTGCGAGCCCTCGACATCCGCGGGCATCCGCTGATACGGGAACCACTGGTGCGCGATTTCGTGGGCCGTCACGAAGTACGGCAGGTCGGTGTCTTCCACGTCCGTGCTGTCCACGCGCGCCACGAAGCCGATCCCTTCGGAATAGGGGATCGTATTGGGGAAGGACTGTGCAAAGCTGGCGTAGCGCGGGAACTCGAGAATCCGCAGCTGCCGGTGCTGGTACGGGCCGAACTCTTTCGAATAGAACGCCAGCGCCGCTTTCGACGCCTCGATCATGCGGGCCACGTTGAAGCGATGCGCGGGGTGATGATACACCTCGATCGGCACCGTGCCCCACATCGCCCGCGTGACGGTCCAGCGCGCCGAGAGGACGGAGAAGAAGTTCGGCATGGGCGCGTCCATGACGTAGCGGAAGTAGCGCCGGCCGTTGGCGGTCCACTCCTTCTGCAGGTAGCCCGGCGCCATGGCGATCTGATCCGGATCGGTGCTGACGGTGGCATCGAAGGCGACAAAGTCCGCGTCCGCGAAGAAGGATTGCCGCTGCAGCGCCTCGGCATCGTTCCGCGGACGGGAGCGGCGCGACGGCGCCAGCTTGTACTTGCGGCGGAGTTCATCGCTCCCCAGCTCACCGCCCGTGCTGTAGCCCAACGTGGGAAAGAACTCCCGGTTGAGGAACGAGCCGTTCGTGACCAACGCGCGATTCGGCGTGCCGTTGGGGTGGCCCCGCACCGCGAGGCGCTGGACCACCTGCAGTCGCAGACTGTCGCCCGGCGCCAGCGGCTCCGAGAGCCGCAGCAAATGCACGCCGAAGATGGTGTCCACCTTCAGGGTGACCGACGCGCGGTCGAACGTGAGGGAGTCGGTGGTGACATGAAGCCCGGCGGCATCGCTTGCCACATTGACCAGCACCGTATCCATGGGGCGCGCGGTGCGATTCACCATCGTGAAGCGCGTGGCCAGACGCGCTGTGAGCGCCGACGGGGAGAGATCGACAATGAGGCTGGTGGCCACCACCTTGGGCGGGAGGAGCGTTTCGTAGCGCCGCCAGCTCTGTTCGTAGGCGACGCGCGCCTCTTCATCGCTGGTGCGCGTCCGATACGTGTTCAGCATGCTGGCGTTGTAGTAGAACACGCCGCCGAAGGCCGTGGCACCGGCCAGACCGCCCACGGTGGCCACACGCACGCCGCCGCGGAAGCGTTCCCGCGCGCGCTGCATCCACGTGGGCATGCCCGTCCCCCGACGCCACGCGACATGCGTCAGCCCGAGGCAGACGATCGCGAGGCACAGGTTGTAGCCATGCAGCGTGACGAACGCCGGCACAGCGTTGGCCGCCCCATTGAGATCCGACCAGCGCAACGTGGGCGATGCCCCCACCTGCAGGAGCTGATAGTCATAGCCCAGGTTGACGATGGCGGTCATGCCGACATACACCAGAATGAGCAGCACATGCCCGATCGGTTTCCGCGGCACGAGCGACTGGATCAGAAAGGCCAGCGCCGTGAGCAGGATCCACGAGGGAAAATCCGCGAAATACACGTACAGCGCGTACACCTTGAGGTCGATCACCGGATAGCCCTTGAGGAGCTGCACCAGCATGCCGCCGATCATCGATACGGTGGCAAAGGCGAGCAGCAGCACGAGCATGGCGGTGAACTTGCCGGCGAGCAGCGCGCCGGTCGGTACTGGCGACGCGTCAACCACCTGATCGAGGCGCACCTGACGCTCGCGCCACACCAGCTCACCCGCGTAGAACGTGAGCAGGACCAACATGAAGAGACCGGCGCCGCCGGTTACCGACTCCGCCACGAGCCAGCTCATGGGCCAACTGCGGTTCTGCCCACTCTGGCCGGCAAACCACGTCGTCATCAGCACGTTGATGAGGCCGATGGACGCGATGGCGAGAAACGGCACCGAACGCAGCATCGACAGCGCGTGGAACCGGGATACGCTCCACCACGCGGCCAGCGGTGTCGGTGCGGTCCACACGGTGCGCGTCGGCGGCCCGGTCATCGGTTCGGGCGTCGCGGCGCGGGGAGCGGAACGCGCCCGCCGCCGCAGGGAGACCGTGGCCTCCTTGTCCAGCCGCACGAACTTGAACGCGACGGCCAGCAGCGCCGCCCCGATGGCGCACCAGAGCGCGCGGTTGGCCAGCATGAAGCCTGCCAGCGGCAGCAGCTGCGTATTCTTCTCGGCCGGCGTCCAATAGCGCGTGGCGAGTTCGAGCGAGCGGAGCGCGAAGGGGTCGATGAGATTGGCCAGCGTATCGCGGTCCAACGTGCGCACGAGGTTCCCGGCCACCGAGTAGCCCACGAGCAGCAGGATCCCCGCCACGTACACGGAAAACGCACTCCGCGTGAGCGACCCCACCGCGAAGAGCATCGCGCTGAGGAAGAACACGTCGGTCACGCCGATCAGCAGAAATGGCTGCAGGTAGTGCCACGGCTGGACCGCTTGCACCGTCTCGGCGTCCACCCATGGCATGACCGTCCCGATCATCGCCCCCAGCGGGAGGGCGGCGAACACGAGCACCATGGCGATGAAGGCCGCCAGGTACTTCGCGCCGAGGTAGCCGCTCCGGGTGAGTCGGGTGGT
>CANJOX010000142.1 GCA_947475795.1 Gemmatimonadota bacterium | reverse complement strand
TCCTGCGCGAACTGCGCGTTGAAGCGCCAGAAGTCGATCAGCTCGCAGGCGGCGTCGATCTCGGCCTGATGCACGGTCTTGGCCTGCCCCAGCATCGTCGCGGCGTTGATCGTGTCGCGCCACGTGGTGGTCAGCAGCTCGGCGGCGCGCAGGAACACGGCCGCGCGGTCCTCCCAGCGCCAGCTCGACCACTCGGCGGAGGCCGCGGCGCTCGCCGCGATGGCCTCGTGCACCAGCTCCGGCGTGGCCTTGTGGTAGGTCGCCAGCACGTGCTGGTGATCGCACGGCATGGTCACCGTACCGGTGTTGCCGGTGTGGATCCGGCGACCGCCGATCACGATCGGAATCTCCACCTGCTCGCTCGCCATGCGCGCCAGGCGCTGCTTGAGGCGGTGCGTGTCGGCGGAATCGGGCGCATAGCTGCGCACCGGCTCGTTCACGGCGGCGGGCACGCGGCGCGTGCCGTCGAAGGCGGCAAAGGACATCGGTCGTTCTCCGAGGGGAGGAAAGGGAAGCGGAAAGCTAGCGTCGCGCGGCGCAGGCAGTACCCTTCGCGCATGACCACGCTGCGCGTCCTTCCCGTTTCGCTCGCCCTGCTCCTCGCGGTCACCGCGTGCGAACAGCCGGTGGTGTCCTGGGTTGACCCGGAGGCGGAGGCCACCACCCTCCCGTCACCGCTCGTCTTCCCGCCCTCCGTTGCGCCCGACTCCACGCTCGTGGCGAGCTCGCCCTACGCCGATTTTCTGCTCACGCAGGACCTGCTGCGCGAAGTGGGGGGCGCGGCGCTGCTCGCGCCCGCGCTCGACGCGATGCCCGAGGCCCGGGAGGCGGTGACGTCCCCCGCCACGCTGCCCCCGGTGGCCACCGGTCCGGCCCCCCGCACGGCCCTGGGTGAAGGGGCGCTCCCCGACGACCCGCAGCGGTGCGCGCGGTCGGTGCGCGTGGCGGAGGCCGGCGCACGCGGCGCCGTGGCCGTGTGGTGGCATCGCGCCGACGGGGGGCGGGTGCACCTTGCCGCGGCATGGCGCGATGGCGTGGCGGCCCCCGCTGAGGCCGCCGAGGGCGCCCCGGTAGTGCCCCGGGCGTGGCGCGGCCCCATCCTGATCGACACCCTCGATCAGGGACCGGGCGATGCGCAGGCGGCCGACCGCGGCGCCCATGGCTGCGCGCGGCCGGCGCCCAGCGTCGCGGTGGACCGCACCAACGGCTACGTGCATGTGACGTACGCGCTCACCGGCCCCGAGGGGCCCGGCGTGTTCTACGCGCATCAGATGGACCCGCGGTCGGCCTTCGAGCCGCCCGTGGCGATCATCTACGGTGACCGTCTCGGCGTGGCCCGGCTCGCCGTGGACGGCGAGGCGGTGGCCGTCGTCTACGAAGATCCCAATAGCGGCGTCGGCCGCCGCCGCATCGGACTCGCCGTCTCCCGCACCGCCGGCCATCTCTTTGAGGACCGGCTGACCGCCAGCAGCGCCACCGCCGACGCGCGCGATCCCCATGTGGCGGTGCGCGGCCGCGCCGTCGTGGTGGGGTGGAGCGAACTCGCGGCCGGCCCCGCCGATCCGGTGTTCCGCCAGCGACGCGCGCGGTTTCTGCGCTGACGCACTCCCACCACCTCCCCGACCCACTCCCATGACGCTCCTGCTCGGCGCCCATTGCATCGACACCGGCGGCATCCCCATGGCCGCCCGCCGCGCCGGCAACGGCGGGATGCGCGCACTGCAGATCTTCAGTGCCATTCCGAAGTTCTACAACGACAAGGTGAGCGTGAAGCCCGACCGCCTCGCGCGCTTCGTCGAGGCACTCGCCGCCGCGGGGATCGCGCCGGAGCACGTGATCGTCCACGCGGCCTACGTGCTCAACTGTGCCACCCCCGACGCGGAGAAGTGGGAGCGCGCCGCCGCCGGACTGGCCAAGGAGTTCGAGCGTTCCACCACCCTTGGTGTGGGCGGCGTCTGCTTCCACCCCGGGGCGGCCACCGACGGCGACCGCGACGCCGCGATCGCCCGCGTGAGTGAGGCGATGCGACGCGCCCTCGCGGTGGTACCCGCGAGTCGCACGCGGCTGCTCATCGAGAACACCGCCGGCGCCGGGACCACCGTGGGGCGGACCCCCGCGGAGATCGGCGCGATGCTCGACGGGATTCCGGCGGCCGAGCGCGCCCGCACCGGATACGGGCTCGATACGTGTCACCTGTTCGCCTCCGGCTACGATCTCGCCGGTTCCCGCGCCGCCCTCACCGCGGTGCTCGATGCGTTCCAGGCCGCCACCGGCGAGCCGCCGGCGTTTTTTCACCTGAACGACAGCGAAGGGGCCCTCGGCTCCAATCGCGACCGCCATGTGCTGGTCGGCGACGGACAGATCGGTGCCGAGGCGTTCGGGTGGCTGCTCCAGGATCCGCGCGCGCAGCACGTGCCGCTCATTCTCGAAACTCCGCAGGCGCACCCGGACATCGCCGAGGACGACGACACGCCCGACGCGTGGGACGTCGCATCGATCGCGCGTCTGCAGGCGCTGGCGGCGGAGACGTCGCGCGACGGATGACGATCCGATGGCTCATCAGCCGTCGGTGGTGGGCCACCCTCCTCGTCGGCACCACGGCCACCGTTGGTGTGGCGGCGGCGTGGCGCGCGCGGACGGCGGCCACCGCGGGGCGGCCGCCCGCGGCGATCGTGCGACGCGAGGTCCGCCTCGTGATCGACAGCACCGTCACGCTGGGCGGTGAACTCGCGTTCCCCAGCGCGCGCGCGGCGAGGCCCGGGGTCGGGACATCGGCGGTCCTGCTCCTCAGTGGATCCGGAGCGCAGGATCGCGACGGCGCGCGCGTCGAACTGCCGGGCTATCTCCCGTTCCGCGATATCGCCGACGCGCTGCTGGAGGCCGGCTTCGCCGTCCTGCGCCTCGACGACCGCGGCACGCGCGCGTCCACCGGGGTGTTCGCGGGCGCCACCACCGACGACTTTGCGCGCGATGCCGCGCGCGCCGTCGCGTGGCTACGTGCCGACCCCGCGGTGGCACCGCAGCGAATCGCCCTCGTGGGACACAGCGAAGGGGCGCTCGTGGCGCTGCTCGTCGCCCGTCGCGATCCCGCCATCCGGGCGCTTGGCCTGCTGGGCGCCGCGTCCCGTCCGGGGCGCGAGGTGGCGCGCTGGCAACGCGAAGCCCTCGTGCGCCGCGATCCCGCTGCGTGGCCGCCGGCGGAGCGTCCCGCCGTGCTGTTGCGCGCCGAAGCCGACGCCGAGGCGCTCGCGGCAACCGATCCGTGGCTGCGGACGTGGTTCTCCCTCGACCCGCGCGCCATTGCGCGCGACGTGCGGCAACCGGTGCTGCTACTGCACGGTGTCAACGACCGGCAGGTGCCGGTGGAGCAGGGCGACGAACTCGCCGCGGCGCTCCGCGACGCGCGCACGGTGCAGCTGGCCAACACCGACCACCTCCTGCTGGAGGATTTCGACGGGGATCCGCAGGGCTACGTGCGGCTCGTGGACCGGCGGATCACACGCGATCGCCTGCGCCCCCTCGTCGCGTTTCTGCAGCGTCCCACACGGGAAAACGCATTCTCCGAGGGAAACCGGACGAAAAAAACGCGCTGATCCGACGGAAAAGTGCGGTTGTCAGAGGGAAAAACGCCGAAACCACTATTGCGCACCGTATTCGTGATTGTACTTTGTGCCCGTCCGCGAGACGTAACCGCGTCTGCGCGAGATCTGTCGAGAGCAGTCCTGCTCGACGCGACCCGACCGGTCACCACCTCAGGAGACGACATGGCCGCTGCGAAGAAGTCCGCGAAAAAGGCTGCAAAGAAGGCCGCCCCGAAGAAGGCCGCCGCCAAGAAGGCGCCCGCCAAGAAGGCCGCGCCCAAGAAGGCCGCGGTGAAGAAGGCCCCCGCCAAGAAGGCGGCGCCGGCCAAGAAGGCCCCCGCCAAGAAGGCCGCCAAGCGCACGCCGAACGCGGCGTTCATGAAGGCGCTCACCCCGAGCGGTGAACTCGCCGCCGTGGTCGGCGACAAGCCGCTGCCCCGCACGGAAGTCGTGAAGAAGCTCTGGGCCTACATCAAGAAGCACGGCCTCCAGGACACCAAGAACAAGCGCAACATCAACGCCGACGACAAGCTCAAGGCCGTGTTCGGCGGCAAGAAGACCGTCAGCATGTTCGAAATGACGTCGCTCGTTTCGAAGCACCTGTCGTAACTCCAGACAGTCTGCTGCGTATGTTGAAGGGGCGCGTTCCGCTGGGACGCGCCCCTTCCGTCTGATCCACCAACGCTTCCCACCCGCCTCGCCCGTGGCCTCGAAGAGCAACTCGTCGAACAGCAGCAGTGACCGCAAGAGCGTCGCGAACCTCCGCGCCGGCAAGGCGTCCGGTGGTGGCGGCGCCTCCCTCTGGGAAAACGTCAAGGCGATCCTCGTCACGCTGGCGATCTTCCTCGCCATCCGCACGTTTCTCCTCGAGGCGTATCGCATCCCCTCGGGGAGCATGATCCCCACCCTGCTGGTCGGGGACTGGCTGTTCGTGAACAAGCTGGCGTACGGGCCGCACGTGCCGTTCACCAGCGTCAACCTGCCGGGCTACGACGACCCCGAGCGCGGTGACGTGGTGGTGTTCGTGTCTCCCAACCAGATCGATCAGCCCGACGATCCCACCCCCATTCTGGTCAAGCGTCTCGTGGCCGTGGGCGGCGACACCATCTGGATGCGCGGCGGTGTCTTCCACGTGAACGGCATGCCGCAGCGCCAGGGGTTCCCGGCCTCTGAGAATCCCCGGGGCGACGGCGGCTTCTCGCACCCCCTGTTCGCGTGGCAGAAGGCCTTCGAACTCCACGGCAGCCGCGCCGGCGAACCGCCGGCCTCGCCCACGCTCGACGACTGGGGGCCGCTCGTCGTGCCGAAGGAATTCCTCTTCATGCTCGGTGATAATCGCTACGACTCCAAGGACGGCCGCTACTGGGGCTTCGTCCCGCGCGACAACGTCCGCGGACGCCCGGTGTTCGTGTACTACTCGTACAACGCCGATCAGAGCGTGCGCCCCCTCCCGTTCATCACCGACATCCGGTGGGGACGCATCGGCACGATTCTCCGGTAACGCGAATGGCCCTGACACGGACCGTCACCACGCGCCCGGTGCGCCGCGCCCTCGCCCTCGGCGCGGTCGCGGCGGCGCTGCTCCTGCCGGTCGGCGTGCGCGCCCAGCAGGGCACCGTGCGCACCGACACGGTCTGGTCCCAGTCGCTCGGCGCGTACAAGGCGCTGGTGGTATACCTGCCGCCGTCGTACACCACGGCGCGCGCCGCCCGCTATCCGTTGCTCGTGTACCTGCACGGCCGCTCCGGCAACGAAAAGAACTGGGTCACGGCGGGGCATCTCGATGCCACGATGGACTCGCTCGTGCGCGCCGGTGCGCCGGAAGCCATCATCGCGATGCCCGACGGCGATGACGGCTGGTACGCCACCTGGAATCAACTCGGGGACGTGAACGCCTGCCGCGCCGATACCGTGCGCACCGAGCCCGCCGCCACGTACTGCGTGCCGTGGACCCGGTACGACGATTACATCGCGCGCGACATCATCGGACACATGGATGCGCGCTACCGCACCGTCCCCGAGCGGGCGGCGCGCGGCATCGCCGGCCTCAGCATGGGCGGGTACGGCGCCATCGCGTTGGCCCTGCAGTACCCTGATGTCTTCGCGGCGGCGGCGAGTCATTCCGGCATTCTCTCGCCGCGCTATCTCGCCCCCACCCCGTTCGCGCCGCCCGCGCAGTACGCGGTCAGCACCGACGAACTCAAGCGCGCCGCGCGGTATCTGTGGGCTGATCTTCGCTTCGTGATGGGCCGGGACACGATCGGCTGGAACGCCCGCGATCCGGGCCGGATGGCGCAGCGGCTGCAGACGCGCGCGCGTGCCGGTGGCCCCAGCATGCCGGCGCTCATGTTCGACGTCGGCGTTGACGACACCTGGGCCGACCAGAGCCGCGACCTGCACGCCACCCTCACCCGTCTGGGCGTGCCGCACCAGTATGCCGAATGGCCGGGCGCCCACACGTGGAGCTACTGGCAGCGGCATTCCGCCGAGAGCCTGCCGTTCCTGCTCCAGCACGTGGCGCGACGCTGAGAAGGCTGGCGTAAGGTAGGACGGGGCGTAGCTTGGCAGCATGAGCCGGTTCTTTCCGAGAGACGTGATTCACTGGGGCGAAGAGCGCCTCCACCCCCTGCGCGCCTTCGCCATCCGCACCGTCGAGCCGGCGGGGATCACGGGGCTCGTCGTGCGCCTCTGGCGTGCCGCGCTGCTGGGCAGCACCAACTGGATGTTCTTCGTCGGCGGGCTGGTGGGCGGTGTGCTCGTCCTGTGCGGCATGCTCACCTGGCACCTTGGCAATTTCCCCGTGCGGCGGTGGCCGCCGCGCGTGGCGCTGTTTCTCGTCATCGAGCTGTTCGCCGAGATGGGGACCAGCTCGCTGCTGATTGCGTTCTCACGTGAACGCGTGGGCTCCCGCGTGGCCACGTGGGCCGATTGGTGGCCCATGGCCGGCCAGACGTTGCTGGAGCGGACGGTCGTGCTGACGCTCTTCGCGCTCGTGCTGGCCGGCTGCGTGCAGCTGGTCCGACGCGCCCTCGAGCGTCGTGACGTCCCCGTCCCCGGTGCCTGAGCGCGAGCCGGACACGGAGACGGCGATCCCGTCTCGTCGGTCCCGGGCGCAAATCGCCGTCCTGGTTGGTGTGGCCGCCGGACTCTTTGCGGCGTGGAATGTGCTGGGGGAGAATTCGGATTTTCGCGCGTGGTGGCAGGGGAGCCGCCTCCTCATCGCCGGTGTCGATCCGTATCTGGTACCGGTCGCGTCGGCGCAGTGGCCGTGGTCCACACCACTCTTCTATCCCGCGCCGGCGCTGCTCATGGCCGCGCCCTTTGCCGTGCTCCCATTACCCGTGGCGGCCGGCATCTTCTTCGCCCTGGCCGCGGGCGCCTTGGCGTGGACGCTCAGCGCGCACGGCTGGTGGCGCCTGTGGCTGCTCGGCACCCCGTCGTTCATCATGGCGGTCGAAGTCGGCCAATGGTCGCCCGCCATCTGTCTGGCCGCGCTCGTCCCCTCGCTGGGGTGGCTGGCCGCCGCGAAGCCCAATCTGGGCGCCGCGGCGCTGATGCTGCGCGTCTCGCCGCGCGCCATCGCGCTGGCTGTCGCGATCACGGTGGTGTCGGTGGCCGTGCTGCCGGCGTGGCCCGCCGAGTGGATGGCGAATTTGGCCCGTCTGGAGGCGCATCCGGCGCCGCTGTTCACACCGGCCGGGTGCTGGCTGGCGGTGGCCCTGCTGCGCTGGCGGTGCCGTGAGGCCCGGCTGCTGCTGGCCATGGCCGTCGTCCCGCAACTGCTCTTCTTCGCCGATCAGTTGCCGCTGTATCTCGTCGCCCGCTCGCGCCGCGAGGCCATGCTGCAGGTCGCGCCGGCGCTGATCGCCTTTCTGCTCTGGTTCGTGCAACTGCGCACCGGCGATTTGTACGTCATCGCCGCCGCGCCGTATGTGCTGGCCGGTGTCTATCTTCCGGCGTTGCTCGTGGTGTTGTCCCGCCCCAACGTCGGTGACGTGCCGCCCTGGCTCGAGCGCCTGACCGCGCGCTTGCCCGCGGTGCTGCGCGGCCGACCCGCAGTTGCCACACCCTGCTGAAAGTGACCGCTGTTCACCATCCCACCGGGAACTCCCGCATGCTCCGCCCCGCTCTCCTGCTGGCCCTCACGGCCGCTCCGCTGGCCGCGCAACCCGTCGTCACGCCGGCGACGCCCGGCACCCGCACCTCCGGCTCGCCGGCGGCCGACACGCTGCGCCCCTTCGGGACGCTGCGCGATCAGGCCTTCAAACAGCAGCAGTGGCTCGAGCTCCGCATGGAACGCACGCTCCCCGCGCTCATGCGGCGCGAAGGCGTCGACATGTGGGTGGTGCCGATGCGCGAGTACAACGAAGACCCCGTGTTCACCGCCATCACGACGCCCACCACGTTCGCCGCGCGCCGGCGCACGATCTATGTGTTCTTCGATCGCGGGGCCGCCGGG